>DASVGZ010000465.1:0-2842 GCA_036379275.1 Acidiphilium sp.
GAACATGAACGGCGACATCATTTCCGATCTCGCGGCCGGGCTGGTCGGCGGGCTCGGGATCGCGCCTTCGGCCAATCTCGGCGACCGGGCGGCGATTTTCGAGGCGGTGCACGGTTCGGCGCCGCAGATCGCCGGCAAGGGGCTGGCCAACCCGACCGCGCTGCTCTCCGCCGCGATCATGATGCTGCGCCATATCGGCGCGTTCGAGATCGAATCTAGCTTCAGCGTGCTGCCCTCGGCCAGCCGGGTCAGTGACGCGCCGAGTTCCGCCGCCGAAAGGTCGCTCTCGATGAACACGTCGACACCGAGCAGTTCGCGGGATTTCGGCTCGGTATGCGCGGTCAGGTTCGGCCAGGGGGTCAGCACCAGCCGGCGATAGGCGCGCGAGGGCAGGTTGCTGGAGCGGCCGAGATTGCCGATCACCTGATCGACGAACTTGCCGGTGCCGACGCCATGGCCGCGCGGCGACAGGTCGCCGGTCAGGTTCTGCCCCTCGGCAAGGGTGATGAACAGCGCCTGCTCGATGGTCTCCGCGGTCTCGAACGCGCCGATATGGCGCAGCATCATGATCGCGGCGGAGAGCAGAGCGGTCGGGTTGGCCAGCCCCTTGCCGGCGATCTGCGGCGCAGACCCGTGCACTGCCTCGAAAATCGCCGCCCGGTCGCCGAGATTGGCCGAAGGCGCGATCCCGAGCCCGCCGACCAGCCCGGCCGCGAGATCGGAAATGATGTCGCCGTTCATGTTCGAGGTCACGATCACGTCGAACTGCTCGGGCGCGATGACCAACTGGTGCGCGCAGTTGTCGATGATGATGTGATCCTGGGTGATATTGCCGTATTCCGGCCCCACCTTCTCGAAGACGCGCTTCATCATGCCCTCGGTGAGCTTCATGATGTTCGCCTTGGTCGCGCAGGTGACCTTTTTCCGGTCCTCGGCGATGGCAAGGCCGAAGGCGGCGCGGATGATCCGCTCGCAGCCCGGCCGGGTCATCAGCTTGAGGCACTGGGCGACATCGGGCGTCTGCATGTGCTCGATGCCGGCATACACGTCCTCGACGTTCTCGCGGACGATGACCATGTCGATCCCGCGTCCGGTGAACGGCGTCCTGATCCCCGGCAGTTCGCGCACCGGGCGGATATTGGCGTACAGCTCGAAATGCTTGCGCAGGGTGACATTGGCGGATTTCTCGCCATGGCCCACCGGGGTTTCGAGCGGTCCCTTCAGGGCAAGGCCGTTTTTCGCGATACTGTCGAGGGTCTCGCGCGGCGCGCCTGATGGAATCCCCTTCCGGAACGCCTCGCCGCCGGCAACCGCCACTTCCCACTCGATCGGCGCGTCAGCCGCCTCGAAAATCCGCCGTGTCGCCTCGAACACCTCGGGGCCGATGCCGTCGCCCGGCAGGGCGGTGACGCGGGTTCTGCTGGCAGGCGTGGCACTCATCGATCGATCCCCGTTTCTGTTTCCGCGCCCTATACGCCGCCGATGCGACACGCGCCACCGCGCCCCCGCTACCCTGCCCCCGCCACCCCGTCACGTCATGGTCGATGCCGGGTTCAGGAATGACGATAAAAATATCTTGACTTAACCGATCAGTTATTTAACTAATACGTTAAATGATGAATCTCGACACCACATTCGCCGCCCTCGCCGACCCGACCCGCCGGGCCATCCTGTCCCGTCTCGCCCTGGGCGAAACAACCGTGGGGGAACTCGCGGAACCGTTCAGCATCTCGCTACCGGCGATCTCGCGGCATCTGCGGGTTCTTGAGGCAGCCTCGCTGATCATCCGCGAGCGGAGCGGCCAGCACCGGCGCTGCCGCCTCAACGCCGATGCGCTGCGCGAGGCGCGCGACTGGCTGGAGCACTACCGCCGGTTCTGGACCGAGGCGTTCGACCGGCTTGATGAGCATCTCAAACAAACCGAAAGAGACGACCATGGACGCAACCGCTGATACATCCCTCACCCTCGACCTGTCCCGCCGCTTCGCGGCCCCGCCCGAACGGGTGTTCGACGCCTGGACCACCGGAATGCTGGGCGAATGGCTGGCTCCCGGCGGTGCGACCTGCCGGGTCGTGCATCTCGATCCCCGCATCGGCGGCGGCTTCGCTGTCGGCATGACCATGCCGGACGGGCGCGAGATCGAGATCGCCGGCACCTATCGCGAGGTCGAGCGGCCCCGGCGGCTCGTGTTCACCTGGGTCGGCAACTACAACAACAAGGAGACGGTGATCGCGCTGGATTTCCGCCCCGATGGCAACGGCACGATGATGACCCTGCACCAGACCGGCTTCGCCGATCTTTCCCTGCGCGAAGGTTACGACAAGGGCTGGACCGGCCCCGGCGGCTCGTTCGACAAGCTCGCGGCCGCGCTGGCCGGAGCCTGACCAGAGCCTGAATCATCGCCCTCACAGCGGGAGCAGAACCATCGCGGCGGCCTGCGCCGCGATGCCCTCGCCACGTCATGGTCGATGCCGGGTTCGGGAATGACAGCAGGTATGCCCGATCATGAGCCGACGACCAAGGCAAGTCAGAGATGAGTCCGGCCGGCCGGCTTCGTCCCGCCGCCCGGACTGCTGCGGCGTCCGTGGATTACCGTTGTTCCAGGTACGGGAAACTGCTCCATCCCGAAATCGTGAGCATGTGCGAATGGACTTCTCAACAAAACCACCGCAGGGTCCATGGAACGATCCACCGGCCTGGAAGCTTTGCGTGATGAACCCGAAACAGATTGACCGTGCGGCTCAGGGCACGCCGGGCAGAACTCCGGCGTGAACGACGTTTTCGAGCGGCGCCGGACACAGCAAGGGCGGCAGGTGGTCTCGTATTTTCCGCCGGAGCCTT
>DASVGZ010000466.1:0-4159 GCA_036379275.1 Acidiphilium sp.
ATGAGTTCGTCGTCACCGATCCGGCACAGTACACGACTCTGACCGATTACGCCGGGCGCTGCGGGCATGATGTGGTCTCGATGGTCGGGCTCGAATTGCAGCACGTCACCGACCGCGAACCGGCCTTCGACATGCGGCGGAACGTGCTGGAGCAGCGCCGCCATGTCTGGTTCAACAGCGCGATCTGCAAGCCGGCGCTGACAGGTGGACCGCTGGACTGGTCGCCTGGGTTCCATTGCATGGCGAAAAACACCGTGTTTGATGATCTCTACATGATCCATCTGCGCTATTTCGATCGCGATGCCGGGATTCACCGGCTGCACCGCTCGCGCAACCAGCCCTGGTCGCATCCCGCCCAGGCACCGCACCAGCGGGTGGGCGATGAGGACTGGCTGCGCATGGTGGCGGAGTTTGGTGCGGTTTCCCGGCTGAGCGATATTCCGGCCGAGGCTTCGGCGGTGGAGGTGCGGGCCTGTCTGGATGCGGTGATCGCGAGCCGGGCGGGACGTGAGCGGGAAACCTATCGCATCGACCTGTCGATTCACGGGCCGGCCCTGTGGCGGATTCCTGAACGGTTTTCGGGGATTTTCTGACCGGATGATTGGACGGCGCCGGGCATGGCCGATATGATGCCGGACCAGATGAACAACGATACGTCCGATCCGTCGCCCGGCAAGCCGCGTCCGCTCTATGAGCAGGTCAAGCGCGATATTGCATCGAGGGTCGCGGCCGGCGACTGGGGGACGGGCGGACGCTTGCCCTCGGAAAATGAGCTGACCGTGCATTTCGGCGTCTCGCGCATGACGGTTCACCGCGCCCTGCGGGAATTGTCGGCGGAAGGCGTGGTTTCCCGGATTCAGGGGGTCGGCACTTTCGCCGCCGAACGAAGGCCGCGTCAGGAGTTTTTGCGGATTCACGATATCGCGGAAGATATCGTCGCGCGCGGACACCGGCACCGGATGCTGTTGATCACGCTGGAGGCGGTGCGGGCGACCCCGACCCAGGCGATCGGGTTCGATCTCAGGCCGGGCGCGAAGATTTTTCATTCCACGGCGCTGCACTTCGAGGACGATGTACCCGTTCAGTACGAGGACCGGTTCGTTTCCCCGAAATTCGCGCCGGATTATCTCGGCGCGGATTTCTCCCGGGAAACCATCACGCATTATCTGGTGCGTCTCGGTCAGGCCACCGAGATCGAGCACACTGCCTACGCGGCAACGCCGTCGCAGGCGGTGCGCACCCTGCTCGAACTCCGGCCGGACGATGATTCCGCCTGCCTGGTTCTGCTGCGTCGGACCTGGAGCAACGGCATCCCGGCAACACAGAGTGAATTTATCTACCCAGGCTCGCGCTACAGCCTGGGTAGCAGGGCATCCGTTCCGATCAGCCTTTAAGGAACGGCAGATCGAGTCCGTTGGCGCGGGCGCAGTCGATCGCGATGTCGTAGCCGGCATCGGCGTGGCGCATCACCCCGGTGGCGGGATCGTTCCACAGTACGCGGGAGAGGCGTTGCGCCGCCGCTTCGGTGCCATCGGCGACGATGACCATGCCCGAATGTTGCGAATAGCCCATACCGACGCCGCCGCCGTGATGCAGCGATACCCAGGTCGCGCCCGAGGCGCAGTTCAGCAGCGCATTCAGAAGGGGCCAGTCGGAAACGGCATCGGACCCGTCGCGCATCGCCTCGGTTTCGCGGTTCGGGCTGGCGACCGAGCCGGAATCGAGATGGTCGCGGCCGATGACGATGGGCGCGGACAATTCGCCTTTCGCCACCATTTCGTTGAAGGCGAGACCGAGACGATGACGATCGCCCAGGCCGACCCAGCAGATCCGCGCGGGCAGGCCCTGGAAGGCGATCCGCTCGCGCGCGAGGTCGAGCCAGTGATGCAGGTGGGGATTGTCCGGGATCAGTTCCTTCACCTTCGCGTCGGTGCGGTAGATGTCCTCGGGGTTGCCGGACAGGGCCGCCCAGCGGAACGGCCCGATGCCCCGGCAGAACAGCGGGCGGATATAGGCCGGAACGAAGCCGGGGAAGTCGAATGCGTCGGCAACGCCCATGTCCTGCGCCATGGCGCGGATGTTGTTGCCGTAGTCGAGAACCGGAATCTTCTTCCGCCAGAAGCCGAGCATGGCGCGGACCTGTTCGGCCATCGATTTCTTGGCTGCCTCGGCGGTGCCGCGCGGATCGCGGACGCGGCGATCCTCCCATTCGGCAACGCTCCAGCCGGCCGGAAGATAACCGTTGACCGGATCGTGCGCCGAGGTCTGGTCGGTAACCATGTCGGGCCGCACGCCGCGGGCGAGAAGTTCCGGGAAAATTTCAGCGGCGTTGCCGAGCAGGCCGACCGAGACCGGCTTTTTGTCTTTCACCGAACGGTCGATGATCGCGAGGGCTTCGTCGAGCGAGTTGGCCTGAACGTCGAGATAGCGGGTGCGCAGGCGCATTTCGATGCGCGATGGCGAGCATTCGACCGCGAGCATCGAGGCGCCGGCCATGGTCGCGGCGAGTGGCTGCGCGCCGCCCATGCCGCCGAGGCCGCCGGTGAGAATCCAGCGTCCGGAAAGATCGCCGTTGTAATGCTGGCGACCGGCTTCGACGAAGGTTTCGTAGGTGCCCTGAACGATGCCCTGCGAGCCGATATAGATCCATGAACCCGCCGTCATCTGGCCGTACATCATCAGGCCCTTGCGGTCGAGTTCGTTGAAATGCTCCCAGGTCGCCCAGTGCGGCACGATATTCGAGTTGGCGATCAGCACGCGCGGCGCATCGGCGTGGGTGCGGAAGATTCCGACCGGCTTGCCGGACTGGACGAGCAAGGTCTGATCGGCTTCGAGCGATCTGAGTGCTGCGGTAATGCGGTCGAAGCTCTCCCAGTCGCGCGCGGCGCGGCCGATGCCGCCATAGACGATCAGTTCCTCGGGGCGTTCGGCGACATCCGGATCGAGATTGTTCATCAGCATCCGCAGCGGTGCCTCGGTGAGCCAGGATTTGGCGCTCAGTTCGTTGCCGTGCGGCGCGCGGATGGTGCGGGCATTGTCGATTCTGGTTGGCATGATGGATCTCCGGGTCAGCGTGCCAGCGCGGTGTCGTGGCAGGCGTCGATGATGGATGTGAGAAGATCGCGAACGATCTTTGCTCGCTCGGGTACATAGGGAGTCGGCCAGTTGGCGTCGCTGATCGCGCCTTCGGGTTCGTCGATATAGGCGCGGCAGGCGAGTTCGAGCTGCACCGCGTGAACGCCGTCGGCGGGGGCGGCGTAATGGCGGGTGATGTAGCCGCCCTTGAACCGCCCGTTCACCACGTGGCTGAACGGGCTCGCCGCGCAGAGGGCGACGATCCTGTCGATCAAGGCGGGGGAAGCGGTCACGCCGTCATTGGTGCCGATATTGCAGACCGGCAGAAGGCCGTCGAACAGGCGCGGAATCCGCGAGCGGATCGAGTGTCCGTCGAACAGGACGATCGTATCGTGCGATTTGCGCAGCCGGGCGATCTCGGCGGCAAGCGCCGCGTGGTAGGGATCGAAATAAAGGGCACGGCGCCTTGCGATTTCAGCATCGTCCGTCTCGTAGCCGTCGCGATAGAGCGGCGCACCGTCGAAATCGGTCAGCGGGCAGAGCGAGGTCGTCGCCATGCCGGGGTAGAGCGAGACGCCGCTCGGATCTCGGTTCACGTCGATCACGCTGCGCGACATCGTGGTGCGGATCAGTGTGGCGTCACGCTTCTCGGCGAAGTCGTAGAGTTTTTCGAGCCACCAGTCGGCATCGGCGAGGGTTTGCCAGCGCGAGACGAAGCGCTGCGCGAGATCGTCCGGAATTTCGGTGCCGGTGTGGGGCAGGCTCAGGATCAGCCTGGAATTTCCCTGACGCAGCTTGATGAAATCGGGTGTGCTCATTGGAAGTCGCGCTCCAGGTCGATGACGGAATCCGAACCTGCCGCCTTGATCAGTGAGCCGTCCCTGACCAGCCGTTGTGCGGCGGCGATGTCGGGTGCGGCGTGGCGGTCGTTTTCCAGGGTCGGCACCTCGGCGCGCAGAAGCGCATGGGCGCGCGCGAGCGGGGCGCTCGTGTTCAGCGGCGCGAGGAAATCGAGCCCCTGGCAGGCGAGCAGATATTCGATGCCGAGAATGGCGGAGAGGTTTTCCGCCATGCGCAGCGTGCG
>DASVGZ010000467.1:0-3703 GCA_036379275.1 Acidiphilium sp.
CCGCGAACGAAACCAGTGGCGGCGGCTCGACCCCGAGCAAGGCGGCGGCGAAAGCGATCACATCAGCGCTCGGCGCCGGTTCGTCATCGGCGAAATTGAACGCCCGGACGCCGCCGGTCGCCGTCGCCATCGCCGCCATAACCCCAAATCCGATATCCGCCACATGAATCCGGCTGAACCGGTGCCCGGGCCTGTCGATCCGCCGCGCTGTCCCGGCGCGGAGATCGTCGAACGCCGACCGCCCCGGTCCGTAGATTCCGGCCAGCCGGATGATGTCGACCGCAAGGCGATCGCCGAACGACATCCAGTCCTGCTCCGCCGATGCCCGCCGCCGGGTCCGCTCCGAACCGGGCGAAACCGCGTCGTCCTCATCCACCGCGCCGCCCTGGCGATCGCCATAAACGCCGGTGGTCGAACAATAGCCGATCCAGCGCAGCCGGTCCGAAGTGCCGATCGCCGACCGGTACCGCGCCAGAACCGGATCGCCGGCCTCGCCCGGCGGCGCCGTCACCAGCAGGTGCGTCGCCTCGCGAATCGCCCAACCGGCTTCATCGAATCCGACCAGTTCGACACCCTCCGGCGTCCGCTTCGCCGCCGGATCGCGCGTCGTCGCCGTCACTGCCAATCCAGCCTCAAGCACGGCGGCGGCAATCGCCGCTCCGGCATAGCCGAACCCGACGATCGCCAGCCGGTCGCTCATCGCATCCCGCGTCGCCGCGCCCTCGCCGCGGCCATCCGCTCGAATCTGTCGCCATAGCGATGGATCAGCACCCCGATCACGATCAGAACGATCACCAGAACGACGGTCACGACGATCCCCACCGGCCCGGTGACGTTCTCGATCTGCTTGCCGAACAGGTAGGCGCCGCCACCATAAACCAGCGCCCAGAGCACGCTGGCGAGAACCTGAAATCCCAGAAACCGGTGCCACTCCATCATCGTCACTCCGGCCAGCAGCGCCGCCAGCGCGCGCAGCAGCGCGAAAAACCGGCCGAACACGACGATCTTGCCGCCATGATGCGCGAACAGATAGCGCCCGGCGAGCAGCCGCCGCTCAGTCAACCCGACACGCGGCCCATAGCGCCGCACTACCGGATATCCGGCGATCCGTCCGATCCAGTAGCCGGCAACGCCGCCCAGCACCGCTCCTGTAGCGGCGCTCGCGATCAGCACGACGATATCGATCCGATGCGTCGTCCCGGCATAGATCCCGGCCGACACCAGCGCGGTCTCGCCCGGCAACGGCAAGCCCAGACTCTCCAGCAGGACCAGAACCGCCACCAATATGCTGCCATAGGCGGCAATCCAGGTGAAAAGAGCGTGATGAATGGCGTGAATCATCGGCGTGACATCGAATCAGCGTTTCAACCAGCGTTTCCGGGGCAGCGTTCTCGAATGGCCGGCTTCCATCCGGCCGCAAAATCTCCGATAGTCTTTCGCATGTCCGAGCCCGAAACCGAAATCGACACTCTCGACCGTCTCGAATCCGCCCTGGCGCGGATCGCCGAACATGCCGCGGCGCCGGCCCGGCCGGGGCTCGACCGTCAGAATCTTGCCGCCTCGCTCGACCGGATCATCACGACCCTGCGCGAAGCCCTCGCGGCCACCGACCACCCGGAGCAGATCTGAAATGGCGCAAGTGATGATCCGCATCAACGGCTACAGCTACGCGGTCAGTTGCGAGGACGGGCAGGAAGCCCATCTCGCCGAAATGGCCTCCGAAATCGACAAGCGGATTTCCAGTATCAAGGCCATCGGCGGCCAGTCGGGCGAGGCAAGGCTTCTCGTTCTCGCCGGGCTTCTGCTCGCCGACGAACTGCACGACACCAAGGGCGAACTCGCCGCCGCGAAGACCGGCAAGGCCGCCGCCGCGCCTGAACGCAGCGCAAGGCTGCGCCGCATTGCCGCCCGCGCGGAAGAGATTGCGGCCGACCTTTCGGGGCACTAGATTGGTGGGGCGAGGCTGCCCGGTGCGTCAGACAAGCTCATCCCCGGGGCCAGTAAGTATCTCCCAGGGAGCTGGCTCTGCCGGAACCGTGGTTCCGGTACTTCCGGCACCCACCTGCACAAGCAGGCTCTGGGAGGATGACAACGCCAACGGCCAGGGCGGCTTCGCGCTGTTTTCGCTCGCATGAACGATCCCGATCTCGCCGCCGCCAAATCCTCCGCCCGCGCCGCCGCGATGGCCCGGCGTACCGCGCTCGACCCCGAACTCGGCGCAAAACTCGCCGCTGTCGTTCTCTCCGAATGCCCGCCGCCCGCCGGCGCCATCGTCTCCGGCTTCTGGCCGATCGGCGACGAGATCGATCTCCGCCCCCTGCTCGGCGAACTGCACGCGCGCGGCCACCGCCTTTGCCTGCCCGAGACGACGAAGCGCGGCAATCCGCTGATTTTCCGCCGCTGGCAGCCCGGCGCATCCCTGATCCCCGGCCGGTTCGGTACCTCCCACCCGGACAGCGAACCGCTCACGCCCGATTTCGTTCTGGTGCCGCTGCTCGCCTTCGACCGTAGCGGCAACCGCCTCGGCTACGGCGCGGGCTATTACGACCGCACCCTCGCCGGCCTGCCTCGCGCCTTCCGCCTCGGCTGCGCCTACGCCGCGCAGGAAGTGCCGGAAGTTCCCGCCGGCTCCGCCGATGTCCGGCTCCATGCCATCGCCACCGAGCAGGGCATCATCCGCACCATGGCCGAGCCGCCGGCATCCGGCTAACCTCGCGTCATGGACATCACCCTCATCCCGCCCTCGAAGATCGGCGATATCGGCCGTATCGCCTATACCGACCCGGACATCGACAATCTCGCCTTCGGCGAATCCGACCATGCTCCGCCGGAAGCCGCGACCGAGACCCTGATCCGCGCGGTCCGCTCGGGTGATACCCATTATGTCGACAGCCGTGGCCGTGCCGTCCTGCGCAGCGACATCGCCGCCTACCTCACCGCCCTCCATGCCCATCCGGTCGCCGAGGACCGGATCGCGGTTACCGCGTCGGGCATGGCGGCGATTTCGGTCGCCTTCGCCGCGATCCTGCGCGCTGGCGACCGTGTGGTCATCCACGAACCGGAATGGCCCAACCTCGCCGGCGCGGCGCTCGCGCGCGGCGCGCGCGTCACCCGGATCGGCCTCGATGCGACCGACGATGGCGGCTTCCGGCTCGACCTCGCGAAACTCGATGCCGCCCTCGCCGGCGCCCGGGTCTTCTGCCTGAACTCACCCAACAACCCGACCGGCTGGATGGCGAGCCACGCTGAAATCGCCGCGATCCTCGACCTTTGCCGCCGCCACGGCACCTGGCTGCTCTCCGACGAGGTCTATTCCCGCCTCACCTTCGATGGTGCCGCCGCCGCCCCTTCGCTGCTCGACCATGCAACCCCGGACGATCGCGTCCTTGTCGCCAACTCGGTCTCGAAAACCTGGGCGATGACCGGGTTCCGGGTCGGCTGGCTGGTCACCCCGGCCGGGCTGCGCGACGCGATCGGCGAACTCACCGAAACGACCCACTCCTCGGTCGCTCCCTATTCGCAGGAAGCCGCGCGCGGCGCTCTCGGCTGCACCGAATTCGTCGATACGTTCCGCGATTTCTGCGCGAACGGCCGCGCTGTCGTCGAGGCCGGCCTCGCCGGGCTCAACCGGGTCCGGTTCCAGCCGCCGCCGGCAAGTTTCTACGCCTTCGCCCGCATCGCCGGCCTCACCGACAGCCTCGGT
>DASVGZ010000468.1:0-2562 GCA_036379275.1 Acidiphilium sp.
GATATCGGCCACTGCGCGGCATCGTTAACCCGCCGTCAGCAACGGCGCTCCGGTCCTCGCCTGAAGTTCGGCGAAGGTAACGCCGGGCGCAATATCGACGACCCTGAAGCCCTGCTTCGTCACGTCGATCACCGCGAGATCGGTATAGACCCGGGTGACCGAACCCAACGCGGTGAGCGGATAGGCGCAGCGTTCGACCAGCTTCGGGTGACCGTCCCTTGTCACATGCTCCATCAGCGCCCAGACGCGTTTCGCTCCGGCGCCGAGATCCATCGCTCCGCCAACCGCCGGCACCGCGCCCGGCTTGCCGGTCGACCAGTTGGCGAGATCGCCGTTCGCCGCGACCTCGTATCCGCCGAGTACGCAAAGATCGAGATGCCCGCCGCGAATAATGCCGAAACTGTCGGACTGGCCGACGATCGACGCTCCCGGCCGCAGCGTGATCGGCTGCTTTCCGGCATTGATCAGCCAGGGATCCGCCTCGCCCGGCGCGGGCGCCGGCCCCATCCCGAGCACGCCGTTCTCGGAATGGAAAATCACCTCGCGTTCGGCGGGAACGTAATTGGCAACCAGCGTCGGCAGTCCGATGCCGAGATTGACTACCCAGCCTTCGGGAATGTCGGCGGCGGCGCGCTCCGCCATCCCGGTCCGCGACCAGCCTCTGACCATGGCGTCGCTCATGCCGCGTCCTCCGCGATGACCACCCGGTTGACGAACAGGCCGGGAGTGACGACGGCATCCGGGTCGATCTCGCCCAGCTCGCGCCGCCGATGCGCCAGCGCGATGGTCACCGTCGCCGCACTCGCCATCGGCTGGTTGAAATTGCGCCCGACCCGCCGGTAGGTGAGATTGCCCCAACGATCGGCCTCCCACGCCTCGATCAATGCGAATTCGGCGAACAGCGCATGTTCGAGCACGCAGAGCCTGCCATTCACCATGCGGGTCTCCTTGCCTTCGGCCAGCTTGGTTCCCGCGCCGGTCGGCGTGAAAAAGGCGGGAATGCCCGCACCCGCAGCACGGATGCGCTCGGCAAGCGTGCCCTGCGGCACCAGTTCGAGTTCGATCTTCCCGGCCGTGTAAAGATTCTCGAACGTCGCCTTGTTGGCGCCCGGCGTCGCGCGCGGATAGGAGCAGACCACCTTGCGGATCGCGCCGCGTTCCATCAGCTTCGGCAACCCGCCGAAATCGGCGCCGGCATTGTTGGCGATGATGGTCAGACCGCGCAGCCCGCGTTCGGCCAGCGCATCCACCAGCGCGTGCGGCTGGCCAACCGCGCCGAAGCCGCCGATCATGATGGTCGCGCCATCGCCGATCCCGTCCAGCGCCGCATCGATATCGGGAACGAACTTGTCGATCATGCTCTCACACCCGCTCGATCATCATGGCAATCCCCTGACCGACGCCGATGCACATGGTGGCGATCGCACGCCGCCCACCCTTCACCTCCAGCGCACGCAACGCCGTGCCGGCCAGCCGCGCGCCCGACGCGCCGAGCGGATGGCCGAGCGCGATCGCCCCGCCATGCGGATTGACCCCGGGGTCGTCATCGGTAAGGCCGAGCTTGCGGGTTACTGCAAGGGCCTGGCTTGCGAACGCCTCATTCAGTTCGATCACATCCACATCGTTCAGGGATAGTCCGGTTCTGGCCAGAAGCTTTTCCGTCGCCGGCGCCGGGCCGATGCCCATGATGCGCGGCGCAACCCCCGCCGTTGCCATTGCGACCACCCGCCCGCGCGGCGTCAGGCCATGCCGCCGCGCCGCCGCCTCCGAAGCCACGATCAGAGCGGCCGCGCCGTCATTCACCCCCGAGGCATTACCCGCGGTCACGCTGCCGGGGTCACGAAACGGGGTTCTCAGCCTTGCCAGCCCCTCCAGCGTGGTGTCGGGGCGCGGATGCTCGTCTTCCGTGACCACGGTTTCGCTCTTCCGGGTCTTCACGGTCACCGGCACGATCTCGCCGGCGAAGAACCCGGCCTCCCGCGCCGCCTTGCATCTCATCTGGCTGGTAAAGGCGAAGCGGTCCTGATCGGCGCGGCTCACCTCAAATTCCGCGGCGACATTCTCGCCGGTCTCCGGCATCGACTCGACTCCATACTGCGCACGCAGCACCGGGTTGACGAACCGCCAGCCGATCGTGGTGTCGAAAACCTCCGCGTTGCGGCTGAAGGCTTCCGTGCTCTTGCCGGTGACGAAGGGCGCGCGGGTCATGCTCTCGACTCCGCCCGCGACGATCAGGTCCGCCTCGCCGGTGCGGATCGCTCGCGCCGCGCCGCCCACCGCATCGAGGCCGGAACCGCACAGCCGGTTGATGGTGGCGCCGGCAACGCTCACCGGCAGCCCGGCGAGCAGCGCCGCCATGCGCGCGACATTGCGGTTGTCCTCGCCGGCCTGATTGGCGCAGCCGAGCAGAACCTCGTCGATCTCCGCCGGGTCGAGCCCCGCCGACCGCGCGCACAGGGCGCGGATCGGGATCGCGGCGAGATCGTCGGTGCGCACCGGGGCCAGCGCCCCGCCATACCGCCCGAACGGCGTGCGCACATAATCGCAGATATAGGCCTCGGT
>DASVGZ010000469.1:0-4715 GCA_036379275.1 Acidiphilium sp.
ACCCGCGCCGCCCCGATCAGCGCCGCAAGCCGCGCATAATTCACCGCTGACAGACAATTCCCGAGCGTATGGGCAATCGGAAACCCGAAGCGCAGATCGGCACTGGCGATCCGCAAATCGCACACCGCGGCGATCAGCGCGCCGCCACCGGTGCAGGCACCGCCGATCGCCGCGATGGTCGGCACCCTGCACGCTTCCACCGCGTTCAGAACATCGTCGATCCGCTCCTCGTAGCGAATCGCATCCTCCGGCGTCCTGAGCGCACGGAACTGGTTGATGTCGGTGCCGGCGGCAAACGCCCTGTCACCCGCACCGGTCAGAACCAGCGCCCGGATGTCATCCTCCTCACCGACTCTCGCGCAGATTTCGGCCAGCCGGTCATACATCGCATAGGTCAGCGCATTGCGCGCGGCGGGGCGGTTGAACATGATCCAGCCGATCCGCCCTCGCACCTCGTACAACAGATCGTCGTCGTGCTCCGTCACCGCGCTCATGATCCTGCCTTTCTCCGTGGTCCGATCACCTCGCGCATCGCAACCATGGTGCGAAATCCCTTCACATTCGGGTCGTCGTGAAACACCTCGCGCACGAATCCCTCATACGCCTCCATGTCCGCGAGCCGGAGCAGAAGGACGAAATCGGTCTCCCCGGTAACATACCAGGCCCGCTCGACCTCCGGCCGCGCACGCAGTCTGCGAATGAACGCGTCGAGATCGGCCGAACTCTCCCGCTCCAGCGAGACGAGAGCATGAATGGTCAGCGGCAGGCCGAGCGCCGCCTGATGCACGATGGCGATATCGGCGACGATCACCCCGTCGCGCCTGAGCCGCCGCAGCCGGCGCAACACAGCACTTTCCGACAGCCCGACCCGCTCGGCGAGAACCCGGGCAGGCGTCTGGTTGTCGGCCCTCACCTCATCCAGAAGGGCGCGATCGAACCGGTCGAGAGTGACGGATTTCGGCATTTCCGCTCCAGTATAAGCGGAAACACGGCTGCGAACAGCGGAAATTCGCCGCTCGTCGCCCGAAATTCCGGCCATAATGCCCCTATGAGCACACGCACCGACACACCGGATTTCTCTCCGCACACCGCGGACGCCATCGCGGCGGACCTGCTCCGCCTGTCCCCCGACTATGCGGCCACGCCGCTGCTCGACCTGCCGTCCCTCGCTGCCCAACTCGGCATCGCGCAAATTCTGGTCAAGGACGAAGGCAAACGTCGGCTGCGCAGCTTCAAATCGCTCGGCGGCACCTATGCCGGGCTGCGCGCCCTCGCCCGCGCCACCGGGCGGACCATCGCCGACCTGCTCGACCCCGCGACCCGTCCGTCCCGCCTGCCAGCCCTGATCTGTGCGAGCGACGGCAATCACGGCCTCGCGGTCGCCTCGGCTTCCCGCTTCGCCGGGGCGAAATCCATCGTGTTCCTGCACGCGGATGTCCCCGCCTCGCGCGAAAACCGGATTCTCGCCGAAGGCGCGGAGGTGATCCGGGTCGATGGCAGTTACGACGATTCGGTCGATGCCGCCGCCCGCGCCGCCGCGAACGGCGACGCCATCCTGATCCCCGATGTCACCAGCGATCCGGACGATCCCGTGGTGGCCGACGTGATGGCCGGCTACGGCGTGATCGCCGCCGAAATCCGCCGCCAGACCGAAGCCGCCGGCCATGAGCGCCCGACCCATCTGTTCGTCCAGGCCGGCGTCGGCGGCCTCGCGGCCGCGCTCGCCATCGGGCTGAAAGACTGGCTGGCCCCACCCGCCGATATCGTCGTGGTCGAACCGGAGGATGCGCCCTGCGTCGCAGCCGCCCTCGCCGCCGGCCATATCGTCCGCCTTCCGGGGCAGCAGCACACCAGCGCCGAAATGCTCGCCTGCGGCACCGCCAGTACACCCACCTTCGAAATCCTGCGTCGCTGCAATGCGCACGCGGTCACGGTTTCGGAAGACGCTCTCGAAGACGCGCCACACCTGCTGCGCGACCATGACGGCCCTGCAACCACCCCGTCGGGTGCCGCCGGCCTCGCAGGCCTCGCCATCGTCGCGAAAAATCTCGGCCCCGACAGCCGGGCGATCATCGTGGTCAGCGAGGCGGCACTGCCGGACGATCCGGCATAATCTTCCTTACAGCATCGCCAAACCCTGCTTGCGCCGCGGCGGCGTGTGGGCGGCATCGATTTCCGCAAGATCTTCGGCGCCGAGCCGGATGTCCGCCGCCGCCGCGTTCTGCCGCACATGCAGGGCCGACGCCGCCTTGGGAATCGCGATCGTGTTGCCGTCGCGCAGGCTCCAGGCGATCACGATCTGCGCCGGCGTCGCCCCGTGCCGGCGCGCGACCGAGGCGAGTGCCGGCGAACCCAGCAGTTTCCCGGCCTGCCCGAGCGGCGAATACGCCATTACCGGCATCGCGCGCTTCCGGCACCACGGCAGCAGGTCGAATTCGACCCCGCGTTCGTCCGGGTGATACAGCACCTGATCGGTCGCGCAGAGACCGCCATCCGCAAGTGCGGCGAGTTCCTCCATGTCGTCGGTGTCGAAATTGGACACGCCCCAGAACCTTATCTTCCCGGCCGCACGCAGCCGCTCGAACGCCTCCACCGTCTCCGCCAGCGGATGCCGCCCGCGCCAGTGCAGCAGATAAAGATCGATCCGGTCGGTGCCGAGCCGCTTCAGGCTCGCCGCGCAGGCCTTCGCGACACCGGCCGCCGAGGCGTTGTGCGGATATACCTTGCTGACCAGGAAAACCTGCTCACGCAGCCCGGCGATCGCTTTCCCCACCACGCGCTCGGCCCCGCCCTCGCCATACATCTCGGCGGTGTCGATCAGGGTCATGCCGCGCTCGATCCCCTCGCGCAGCGCGGCCGCTTCCGCTCCTGCCCGGTCCGGCGCCTCGCCCATATACCAAGTGCCCTGACCGAGCGCGGGAACCTGCGTGCCATCGGGCAGACCGACTGTCGGAATCACGTCAGACCATCTCCATTCCCGAATTTCCGCGCCGAGGGTAACATCGCGATCCGGGCTCGCCAACCGGCAGCGAATCATCTACTTCACAGGTTAAATAATTCGGCATAGGATCGCGGCAACAGCCCGAATCGCGCCGGGCTCTCATTGATTTTGCGTAACGCCACGCCAATCTGCACGCGATACCGTCACAATTCGACCGGGTCGAAACGGGGAGTTCGAAATGGCCAGAAAAATCACCCTCAACGTCAACGGCAAAAACCATACGATCGAGGCCGAGCCGGACAGCATGTTGCTCTATGCCCTGCGCGACAATCTCGGCCTGCACGGCCCGCGCTTCGGCTGCGGCCTGTCGGAATGCGGCGCCTGCACCGTCATTCTCAACGGCGTCGCGGTGCATTCCTGCGTCACCCCGCTCGACGCCGCCGAGGGCCAGAAGATCACCACGCTCGAGGGCCTGAGCGAGAACGGCAAGCCCAACAAACTGCAACAGGCCTTCATCGACGAACAGGCCGCGCAGTGCGGCTACTGCATCAACGGCATGATCATGACCGCGCAGGCGTTTCTCGACAAAACCCCGAAGCCGAGCCGCGACCAGATCAAGCAGGCGCTGAACGGCAATCTCTGCCGCTGTGGCACCCATATGCGCATCATCCGCGCCATCGAACGCGCTTCGGGGCAGGTTTCCGGGCAGGAGGCACTCTGATGAACAGCATTTCTCCAACACGCAGAGCTCGTTCCGGAACGGGACGGTTGAGGGATGGCGAGGGATTTTTCGTCTCCGGCAGGAGGGATCGAAGCCGCGATGCGGGGACATCGGGGCGAGATTTCGACGAACCGGAGGCGGGAAAGACCCGCCAGACCGACCCGGTTCCTGTTTCGAAACGGGCTCTGAGCCGCCGTTCGATGCTCGCCGCCTCCAGCGGCCTGTTCGTCGCCTTCAGCCTCGCCGGATCGGGCGAAGCACTCGCCGCCGCGAAACTGCCGCCCACCGCCGACGGCACCCCGCCCGACGCAGCCAAACTCTCCGCCTGGCTCGCCGTACACCCCGATAACACCGCCACCCTGTTCACCGGCAAGGTCGAGGTCGGCACCGGCACACAAACCGCCCTCGCCCAGATCGCCGCCGAGGAACTGGACTTCCCGATCGACCGGATGAACGTGGTCATGGGCACCACGTCGAAAACCGTGTTCCAGGGCCCGACCTATGGCAGCATGACCATCCGCCACGCCGGGCCGCAGCTTCGCAACGCCGCCGCCGCCGGGCGGCAGGAACTGCTGAAACTCGCCGCCGCGCATTTCAGAGTCAAGCCGGACCAGCTCGTCACGAAGGACGGCATGGTCTCGGTGAAGGGCGCCTCCGCCCGCACGATCAGCTACGGCAAACTGGTCGACGGCAAGCGGCTCGATGTCGCCATCGGCGCGACCGGACGGGGCTTCGGCATGAAGGTCGCGCCTGGCGTCAAGACTAGGACCCCGCAACCTACACGCTGGTCGGCAAGCCGATCCGCCGGAAGGACATCCCGGGCAAGATCACCGGCGCCTACACCTACGTCCAGGACGTGAAGGTGCCGGGGATGCTGCACGGGCGCGTGGTCCGCCCCTACGGCGTGGAAGCAACCCTGATCAGCGTCGATGAAACCGGCCTCAAGGACATTCCCGGCTTCGTCAGACTGGTCCGGCAGGACAATTTCCTCGGCGTGGTCGCGAAGACCGAATGGGGCGCGATCCAGGCGGCGGCGAAACTCGGCTCGGTGCT
>DASVGZ010000470.1:0-5165 GCA_036379275.1 Acidiphilium sp.
CCGCGATGCCTATACGAAATCGCTGACCGAACTGGCCCGGAAGCTCGAAGTCTCCTCCCGGCTGCTATTCGCGGGCGATTGTTCGGACATGCCGGCCGCCTACATGCTCGCCGACGTGGTGGTGAACGCCTCGACCGACCCGGAAGCCTTCGGTCGCACCATCGTCGAGGCGCAGGCGATGCGCCGGATGGTGATCGCGACCGATCATGGCGCCGCCCGCGAGACGGTCCGCGATGGCGAAACCGGCTGGCGGGTGAAGCCGGGCGATGCCGACGCCCTCGCCGTCGCACTCGATGCCGCGCTCGACCTGCCGGTCGAAGCCCGCCTCGCGACAGGAGCGGCGGCGCGCGATTTCGTCGCCGAACACTACTCGATTGCCGCGATGCAGAGCGGCAATCTTGCCGTCTATCACGAATTGCTGGGTTGATGCGCGCCGGAATGGCAGCGGGCGGCGGCGCGCGAAATTTCAATCGGGTTCTTGTCATCCGCCATGGCGCGCTCGGCGATATCGTTCTGAGCTTTCCCGCCTTCGCCGCGATTCGCGATGCCAACCGGGATGCTGAAATCACCCTGCTCACCACCGCGCCCTTCGCCGGCTGGCTCGCCCGCGCGCCGTGGTTCGACCGGGTGGAGACCGATCTCCGCCCCGCCGTTCACGACATTCCAGGCCTGCTGCGGCTCCGCCGCCAGTTGCGCGGCTTCGATTTCGTCTACGACCTGCAAACATCCGGGCGATCCTCGCGCTATTTCCGGCTCGCCGGATCGCCACCCTGGTCCGGCATCGCACGCGGTTGCTCGCATCCGCACGCCAATCCCGGGCGAAACCGGATGCATTCGCGCGAGCGGATCGCCGAACAGCTTGCAGCGGCCGGAATCGCGCCGTTGCCGCAGCCCGATCTCGCCTGGCTGCGCGGCGATCCGGGGATTGCCCTGCCCGGCCGCTTCATCGCCCTGATCCCCGGCGCATCGCCGCACCGGCCGGCGAAACGCTGGCCGGCCAATGCATTCGGTGCGCTCGCCGCACGAACCGGCGCGCAGTGCGTGATTTTCGGAGGGAAATCCGAGGCCGGTCTCGCCGCCGAAATCCGCGCCGCCGCGCCCGATGCCATCGACCTCACCGGCCGGACCGATCTTGCCGCGCTTGCCGCCGGTATTGCCCGCGCCGGTCTCGCCATCGGCAACGATACCGGGCCGATGCACCTTGCCGCGGCACTCGGCGTTCCCTCGATCGTCCTGTTCGGGGGCGAAAGCGATCCGAAGCTCACCGCGCCACGCTATCCGGACGATGCCTGGCCGACCGTGCTGCGCGCGCCCGACCTTGCCGGTCTGCCGGTGGATCGGGTTGCCGCCGCTGTTGCAGGGCGGCATAACCACCCGTCTTTATCATATGAAGGAGCGCAAAATGCCGGCGATCACCCTGCCTGACGGTTCGGTCCGCGACTATCCGGGCGCCGTCACCGGGACTACGATCGCTGCATCGATCGGCCCCGGCCTCGCCCGCGCCGCACTGGCGATGGAGGTCGATGGCGCGATGATGGACCTTTCGCGTCCGGTCGAGACCGATTCGCGGGTGCGCTTCATCACCCGCAAGGACGAGGAAGCCCTCACCCTGATCCGCCACGACGCCGCCCATGTGCTGGCCGAGGCGGTGCAGGCGCTGCATCCCGGCACCCAGGTCACCATCGGGCCGGCGATCGACGGCGGTTTCTATTACGACTTCTTCCGCAACGATCCGTTCACCCCGGACGACCTGCCGGCGATCGAGGCGAAGATGCGCGAGATCATCGCCGCCAACGCGCCGTTTACCCGCGAGGTGTGGCCGCGCGGTGAGGCGATCGCCTTCTTCGAGAAGCGCGGCGAGCGGTTCAAGGCCGAACTGATCCGCGACCTGCCCGAGAGCGAGACAATCACGATTTATCGCCAGGGCGACTGGCTCGATCTCTGCCGCGGTCCGCATATGCGCGGAACCGGCGATGTCGGCCCGGCGTTCAAGCTGATGAAGATCGCCGGCGCCTACTGGCGCGGCGATCACCGCAACCCGATGCTCTCGCGCATCTACGGCACCGCCTGGCGCGACCAGAAGGAGCTGGACGCCCATCTGCACCAACTGGAAGAAGCGGAGCGGCGCGATCACCGCAAGCTCGGCCGGCAGATGGACCTGTTCCACATGCAGGACGAGGCGGTGGGCAGCGTATTCTGGCACGAGAAGGGCTGGCGGCTCTACCGCACGGTCGAAGCCTATATGCGCCGCCGCCAGCAACAGTTCGACTATCACGAGGTCAAGACCCCACAACTGGTCGACCGGGTGCTGTGGGAAAAATCCGGCCACTGGGCGAATTTCCGGTCCAACATGTTCGTCGCCACCGTCGAGGACGAGGACAAGGTTCTCGCCCTGAAGCCGATGAACTGCCCGTGCCATGTCGAAATTTTCAAGCACGGGTTGCGCTCCTACCGGGAGTTGCCGCTGCGCCTCGCAGAATTCGGCTCCTGCCACCGCTACGAGCCGTCCGGCGCGCTGCACGGCATCATGCGGGTGCGCGCCTTCACCCAGGATGACGCCCATATTTTCTGCACCGAGGAGCACATCGCGAGCGAGACGGTGCGCTTCATCGAGATGTTGCGCCTCGTCTACGCGGATTTCGGGTTTGCCGACTTCACGGTGAAATTTTCCGACCGGCCGACACCGCGTGCGGGGTCGGACGATGTGTGGGACCGCGCGGAAACCGCGCTGAAAGCCGCCTGCGAGCAGGCCGATGTCTCTTACACGCTCAACCCCGGAGAAGGCGCGTTCTACGGTCCCAAGCTCGAATTCGTGCTGCGCGACGCGCTCGGTCGCGACTGGCAGTGCGGCACCTTCCAGGTCGATTTCGTCATGCCCGAGCGGCTGGATGCCAGTTACGTCACCGCCGAGAGCACGCGCGCCCGCCCGGTGATGCTGCACCGCGCGATCATCGGCAGTTTCGAGCGCTTCATCGGCATCCTGATCGAGCATTCCGCAGGCCGCCTGCCGCTCTGGCTCGCCCCCACCCAGGTCGCGGTCGCCAGCATCGTCACCGACGCCAACGACTATGCCGAAAAGGTCGCGGCTTCGCTGAAGGAAGCCGGACTTTCGGTCACGACCGACCTGCGCAACGAGAAGATCAACGCCAAGATCCGCGATCTCAGCCTGTCTCTGGTGCCGAACATTCTTGTGGTCGGACGGCGCGAGGCCGAACAGAACAGCGTCGCTCTGCGCCGCCTTGGCGGTGACGCGCAGCAGGTTCTGACGCTGGACGAGGCAGTCGCGACCCTGAAGGCCGAAGCGACGCCACCCGACCTGCGCTGACGCCGCGATGCCCCACGCCGACGCCGATGCCACGATGCTCCTGATCCAGAGCCTCAACCTCATCGGAACCTTCGTCTTCGCGCTCAGTGGCGCGGTGCTCGGGGTCCGGCGCGGGATGGACCTGTTCGGTGTTCTGGTGCTCGCCTTCGCCACCGCGGTTTCCGGCGGCATCATGCGTGACGTTCTGATCGGCGCGATTCCGCCCGAAGCGTTTTCCTCCTGGCACACACTGGCGATCGCGCTGATCGCCGGGGTGCTTGGATTCGTGCTGGGCGACCGGCTCGAAATCCTGCGCAACCCGGTGCAGATTTTCGATGCCGCCGGTCTCGGTGTGTTCGCGGTGGCCGGAACCGAGAAAGCCCTGGAATATGGCCTCGATCCGGTCATGGCGGCGATTCTCGGCATGGTCAGCGGCATCGGCGGCGGTATGGTGCGCGATGTTCTGGCCGCTGAGGTGCCGATCGTGCTGCGTACCGATATTTACGCCGTTGCCGCCCTCGCCGCCGCGCTGGTCGTGATCGGCGGGCACGCGCTCGATCTGCCGCCGACGATCACCTTCCTGCCCGGCATCGCGCTCTGCCTGTTTCTCAGGGTAATGGCGATCTATCGTGGCTGGCACCTGCCCTCGGCCCGCACCCGGAGTTGAGTGTCGGGCCTACAGTCGTGCGCGGGTGGTGCGCGGAGTGGCCAGAAGAAGCGTCGTCTCGCTCGCGGTGATGCCGGGAACCAGCCGGATCGTCCTGAGGATCGCGTCGAAATCGGCAAGCGTCGCCGCCCCGAGTTCGACCACCAGATCCCAGCGCCCGTTGGTGGTGTGGATCGCCGAAATCTCGGTGAAGCCACCGAGCGCGCGAACCACCTGATCGCTGGCGCGGCCTTCCACCTCGATCATGGTGATGCCGCGCACCGGTAGGTCGATCGCATCCGCCCGCAGGATCACCGTGTAGCCGAGAATCGCGCCGGATTGTTCCAGTCGTTCCATCCGTGCGCGCACCGTGGCCCGGGATACGCCGAGCGCGATCGCGAGATCGGAAACGCTGCGCCGTCCGTTATGGCGGAGCAGTGTGGTCAGCCGCTTGTCGAGGTCGTCCATATCCGTCCTCCTCCGCCATTTCGGCAACATAACCCGCCATTATGGTAAGTTATTTGAGTTATTTTGCCAATTTTGTCTGTTCACTTCGCCGGCAGCCGCGTGTCCAATACCGGGAACGCCCACCCTGACCGAGGACCATTGCGCCGATGGACAACCGCCACTGCAAATTGCTGGGAATTCCGGTGCAGGACGGCGCCGGCCGGATGGGCTGCGAAATGGGGCCGAGCGCGCTGCGCACCGCCGGGCTGTTCTCGACGATCGCCGAACTCGGCCATCGCGTGACCGACCTCGGCACGGTTCTGCCAAAGCCGGCGCGGGAAGCGATCCACCCCAACGCGGCGGTGCATCATCTGCCGGAAATCGCCGCCTGGATCGAGGCGATTACCGAGGCTTCCTATGCCGCGAGCGACGAGGGAATGCCGATCTTTCTCGGCGGCGATCACAGCCTCGCGGCCGGCAGCATCGCCGGCATCGCCCGGCGCGCAGCGGAGCAAAACCGCCCTCTCTTCGTGCTCTGGCTCGACGCCCATGCCGATTTCAACACGCTGATCACCACCGCCAGCGGCAACCTGCATGGCTGTCCGGTCGCCTATCTCACCGGGCAGTCGGGATTCGAAGGGTATTTTCCGCCACTCACCGCAAGGGTCGATCCGGGCCGCATCGCCATGATGGGAATCCGCAGCGTCGATCCCGCCGAGCGAGCCGCCCTGCTGCCGGCGGGCGTCAATGTCTACGACATGCGCATGG
>DASVGZ010000471.1:0-4547 GCA_036379275.1 Acidiphilium sp.
ATTCATCGCCCGCCAGCCGATGGGTCGGCTCGGCACGCCGCAGGAGATCGCGGCGCTGGCGCTCTATCTCGCGTCCGACGAATCGCGGTTCACCACAGGCGTTGCCCACGTCATCGACGGCGGCTGGTCGAACTGAGGGAGGGGACGATGGCATCGAAGAACGGGGCATCCGCCGACAAGCCGAAACTGCGCAGCGCCCAGTGGTTCGACAACCCGGATAATCCGGGCATGACCGCGCTCTATCTCGAACGCTATCTCAATTTCGGCCTGACCCGCGAGGAACTGCAATCGGGCAGGCCGATCATCGGCATCGCCCAGACCGGCAGCGATCTGTCGCCCTGCAACCGCCATCATCTCGAACTGGCGAAGCGCGTCGCCGACGGCATTCGCGCCGCCGGCGGCGTGCCGCTGGAATTCCCGGTTCACCCGATCCAGGAAACCGGCAAGCGGCCGACCGCCGCGCTCGACCGCAACCTCGCCTATCTCGGTCTGGTCGAGGTTCTGTTCGGCTATCCGCTCGACGGCGTGGTTCTCACCACCGGTTGCGACAAGACAACGCCCGCAATGATCATGGGCGCCGCGACGGTTGATCTGCCGGCAATCGTCCTGTCCGGCGGCCCGATGCTGGACGGGCATTTCGAGGGTGAGCTGGTCGGCTCGGGCACCGTGGTGTGGGAAGCGCGTCGCCGGCTCGCCGCAGGCAAGATCGACTACGCCAAATTCATCGACATGGTGGCGGGTTCGGCGCCCAGCGTCGGCCACTGCAACACCATGGGCACCGCGAGTTCGATGAACGCGATGGCCGAGGCGCTGGGGATGTCTCTGCCCGGCTGCGCCGCGATCCCCGGCCCGTATCGCGAGCGCGCGCAGATCGCTTACGAGACCGGCAAGCGCATCGTCGCCATGGTCCACGAGGATCTTCGCCCGTCGCAAATCCTGACCCGCGCCGCGTTCGAGAACGCGATCGTCTGCGCTTCGGCGATCGGCGCCTCGACCAACTGCCCGCCGCATATCAACGCGATCGCGCGGCATATCGGCGTTCCGCTCGAAATCGAAGATTGGGACCGGATCGGTCACGCGATTCCGCTTCTGGTCAACATGATGCCGGCCGGGAAATATCTCGGCGAATCCTATTTCCGGGCCGGCGGGCTGCCGGCGGTGATCGGCGAACTGATCCGCCACGGCAAGATTCGCGAAGAGGCGCTGACCGTCACCGGAAGCAGCATCGGCGAGAACAATCGCGGCCGGCACAGCATCGAGCCTGACGTGATCCGCGACTATGACTATCCGCTTGCCGAACATGCGGGCTTCGCTGTGCTCACCGGTAATCTGTTCCACAGTGCGATTATGAAGACCTCGGTGATTTCCGAGGAGTTCCGCGACCGGTACATGCGCCGGCCGGGCGACGAGGATGCGTTCGAGGGCCGCGCCATCGTGTTCGAGGGGCCGGAGGATTATCACCACCGGATCAACGATGCATCGCTGAACATCGATGCCGACTGCATTCTGGTGATCCGCAACTGCGGTCCGATCGGCTATCCCGGTTCGGCCGAGGTGGTGAACATGCTGCCACCCGATGCGCTGGTGCAGCGCGGGGTCAACCAGTTGCCCTGCATCGGCGACGGGCGGCAGAGCGGCACCTCGGGCAGTCCGTCGATCCTGAACGCCTCACCGGAATCGGTGGTGGGCGGCGGGCTCGCCCTGCTGGAAACCGGCGACCGCATCCGCATCGACCTCAAGACGCGAAGCGCCGACATTCTGATCGACGATGCCGAGCTTTCAGCCCGCCGCGCGACGCTGAAACTGCCTGAGCTGGTCAACCAGACGCCATGGCAGGAAATCCATCGCCGCTTCACCGGCCAGTTGGAGACCGGCGCGGTGCTGGAACCGGCGGTGTCATACCAGCGCATCGCCGAACGCTTCGGCGTGCCCAGGGATAATCATTGATATAGCGAGCCAGAAATGGCGGCAGGATCGGAATCCCGCCGCCAGTGGCTTTAGAGGCCGTTCCGAAACGGGCTCTTACCGCGCCAGTTTCGCCGTGATTTCGGCGACGTGCTTGCCCTGGGCACGGGCGAGTGTGAGTTCGTTCTCGCTCGGCCTGCGCGAGCCGTCGCCCTTCGACAGCGTGGTCGCGCCGTAAGGCGTGCCGCCGGTGATCTCGTCCATATTGGTGAGGCCGGGGTTGGAATAGGGCAGGCCGACCACCACCATGCCCTGATGGAACAGCGTGGTGTGGAACGAGGTGATGGTGGTTTCCTGACCGCCATGCTGGGTCGCGGTGCTCGCGAACACCGAACCGACCTTGCCGACCAGTGCTCCCTTCTGCCAGAGCGCCCCGGTCTGATCCAGGAAGTTACGCATCTGGCCGCACATGTTGCCGAACCGGGTCGGGGTGCCGAAAATGATCGCGTCGTAGTCGCCGAGTTCGGCCGGCGCTGCGATCGGGGCCGGCTGATCGGTCCTGGCGTGGATCGCGGCCAGTGTTTCGGCGGGCATGGTTTCGGGAACCCGCTTGATCGTGACCTCGCTGCCCGCGACGCTCTTCGCGCCTTCGGCAACGGCATTCGCCATCGTTTCGACGTGGCCCCAGGTGCTGTAATAGAGGACGAGAATTTTTGCCATTTTGTGCTCCATTCGGATGGGTCGATGGGCGCGATATAGGCCGGATTCATTCGATATCAAATAAAATTTCGCGACCGTCAGCCTTCCGCCATCCAGTCGTCGATCAGGCGGCGGGCGATCGAATCCTTCGGCGGCAGGTTGAATCCTGCCTCCTTGCGGTTGTCGATATCGGCGCGGGTGAACCAGCGCGCGGCGCGCATTTCCTCGGTGTCGAGAACGATCATCTCGCTTTCCGCCTCGGCGCGGTAGCCGAGCATCAACGAGGCCGGAAACGGCCAGGGCTGGCTGCCGAGATAATGCACAGCGCCGATCCTGACGCCGGTTTCCTCGAACACCTCGCGCCGCACCGCGTCCTCCAGGCTTTCACCGGGCTCGACGAAACCGGCAAGGGTCGAGAAGATATTGCGCTCGACCGGGAATTTCTGCGACTGGCCGAGCAGAACGCTGTCGCCGCGATCGACCAGCATGATCACCGCCGGGTCGGTGCGCGGGAAATGCTCGGCGGCGCACCGGGTGCAGCGCATGACATGGCCGGCGCGCTCGGCGATGCAGACACCGCCGCAGATGCCGCAGAACCGGGCATGGGACTGCCAGTAGAGCAGGCCGCGCGCGGTCGCGAGCAGTCCGGCCTCGTCCTCCGGCAGGGCGCCGGTCAGGCCGCGCAGTTCGAGAAATTCCCCGCGCGCGTTGGCAAGGGCAGTCATCGGTTCGGCTTCGGCCGAAAGATCGGCGGCAAAAACCGGCGCGTCGTGCAGGATGCCGAGGAAACTCATAGGACAATCGGGATCGCGCGGGCGGGCATTCAGCACCGCACGGGGGTTCGCCACGGTTTCGATCAGGAGTTTGCCGCGCCAGTGAATGACGTAGCGCGCGCCCGGCGCGGCGCGGGCGTCGCCGAGCCAGACGGGGTCGGTACGGCGATGGGCGGCGCGGTCGAGCGAGGCGGAACTGTAGAGCAGCGTGTTCGGCAGGATGGTGTCGGGCATCGGGCGAGACTGACACCGGGCGATGCGTTCGGCAATCTGGCAGCCGGGCAACCTTGCAAAAGACGGCCAAAGGTCGGATATGAAGGGCGGGAGGCCGGCCGCGGACGCGCACCTCGCCAACCCGGTCAGGGCCGGAAGGCAGCAGCCGCAACGAGTTTCCGCACGGGTCGCGGACCCGGTCTCCCACCCTTCAAACAGCCGCATCGGAGTCGCATGGCCGGTCTGTTCGACGATGACGATTCGGATGGCCGTCCGCCGGTGGATATGCCGCCGCCGGGCGGTCCCTCGCTGTTCGGAGACGATCTGCCTGCCGAGCCGGCCGGACCGGAGCCGGTCCATGCCCAGGCCTACCGGGTTCTCGCCCGTAAATACCGCCCGACCCGTTTCGACGACCTGATCGGCCAGGACGGGCTGGTCCGTACCCTGCGGAACGCCTTCGCGATGGGCCGGATCGCCCATGCCTTCATGCTGACCGGGGTGCGCGGCGTGGGCAAGACCACCACGGCGCGCATCCTCGCCCGCGCGCTGAACTGCACCGGGGCGGACGGGCAGGGCGGTCCGACTCCCGATCCATGCGGCGTGTGCGACAACTGCGTCGCGATTCTCGCCGACCGTCATCCTGACGTGGTCGAGATGGATGCCGCCTCGAATACCGGGGTGGACGACGTGCGCGAGATCATCGAGGCGACGCGGTTCCGCCCGATGATCGCGCGGACCAAGGTGTTCATCATCGATGAGGTTCACATGCTGTCGCGCAACGCGTTCAACGCGCTGCTGAAGACGCTGGAGGAGCCGCCGCCGCATGTGAAGTTCGTGTTCGCGACCACCGAGATCCGCAAGGTGCCGGTCACGGTGCTGTCGCGCTGTCAGCGGTTTGACCTGCGCCGGATCGAGCCCGAGGTGATGATGGGCCTTCTGCGCAAGATCGCCACGGCG
>DASVGZ010000472.1:0-4889 GCA_036379275.1 Acidiphilium sp.
GTCAAGGAGTGGCGCGGCGAGGTGGTATTCCTGCACGAGGTGATCGAAGGCGCGGCGGAGCGAAGCTGGGGCGTTCATGTTGCGAAGCTGGCGGGTGTGCCGGAGGCGATCGTCCGGCGGGCGGATGCCCTGCTCCGCGCCGCGGAACGGACCCGGAGCCCGGCCGGGGTTCTGCCTCTGTTCGCCGGAATGGAGGAGAACGCGCCAACACCGGTGGGCGTGGCGACCGGGACCGGTGCGATGGAATGGCGGACGGCGCTCGCCGATACCGACCCGGACCGCCTTGCGCCGCGTGAGGCGCTCGATCTGATTTATTCGTGGCGGCGAAAGTTTCTTGGCGATGCGGAGCCCGACGCGGTAAACAATGAATGACATGACGGATACCGCACAATCATCGCTTTTTTCGTCCATCGATCCGCCGGACGAGCCGGCCGATTTCGTCCCGGTTCCCGTTGAAGCCGCGAGCCGGGATCGCCCCGATATCGGTGCCGCGCTTTCCGCGCAAATTCCCGCGGGCGCCGTTCCGCCGCGCGATGTGGCACTCGGCCTGTTCCGCCGGCAGCTTGCCCGCCTGCAGACCCATGTGCAGAGCCGGTTCGAACTCGGCGAACTGAGCGGGCTGGCGGCGGCCCGCCTGCTGTCCGGCCTGATGGACGAATTCATCGCGGCCCTGATCCGCTATGCGCTCGAACTGCTTCCGGTGGAGGCCGGGGATCGGCTCGCGGTCGCGGCCACCGGCGGTTATGGCCGTGCGACGCTTGCGCCGTTCAGCGATATCGACCTTCTGTTCCTGACCGGGCAGGAGCCGTCGGCGCGCGCCGAGCGGGCGGTCGAGTTCGTCCTGTATTTTCTCTGGGATCTCGGCCTCAAGGTCGGTCACGCGACCCGTTCGACCGCCGATTGCCTGACCGAGGCGAGCGGCGACATCACCATCCGCACCTCGCTGCTCGACGCCCGCTGCCTGGCCGGCGACCGCGCCCTGTTCGCCCATTTCCAGCTTGCCTTCCGGGCCGATTGCGCCGCAGACAGCCCGGCCCGGTACATCGCGGCAAAGCAGGAAGAGCGCGCTGCTCGGCACGCCAGGTTCGGCGACACCCCGTTCATGGTCGAGCCGAACATCAAGGAAGGGAAGGGCGGGCTGCGCGACCTGCAAACCCTCTACTGGGTCGCGCGCTACGTGTTCGGCACCTTCGCGATGACCGAACTGGTCGGCCCTTCGGCACCCGGTGGCGGAATTCTCACCGCATCGGAAGCGCGGGCCTGCAAGCGCGCCTGGGACTATCTCTGGACCGTCCGGTTTCATCTCCATTACGTCGCCGGCCGGGCCGAGGAACGGCTGACCTTCGACCTCCAGCCGGTGGTCGGGGCGCGTATGGGTTACACCCGCCACGGGCGGCAGGATGGCGTCGAGCGGTTCATGCGCCATTACTTCCTTGTGGTGCGCGAGGTCGCCCGGGTGACCGGCGTTCTGGAACCGGCGGTGCTGCGCGCGGCGCTCGGTCCGCCGGCGATCGCACCCGCGACCGACGCCGAACTCGCGGATGCCGGCTTCGTGCTCGCCGATGGCCGCATCCTGTTCGCCCAGGGCCGGGAGCCGACGGCGGAACCGCTGCAACTGTTCCATATTCTCCACTTCGCGCGCGATCGCGGACTCGCCCTTCACCCGCTCGCCCTGCGCGCGATGATCCGGGGCGCGCGCCGGACCGCGGAACTGCGCGGCGACCCGGAAGCGGCGAAACTGTTTCTCGACCTTCTCTGCGGTGCCGACGAGCCGACCACCGACGGCGCGCACTGGCTGAAAATCCTGAACGAAACCGGGGCGCTCGGCCGCTATCTGCCGGACTGGCGGCGGATCGTCGGGCAGATGCAGTTCGACAGCTACCACGTCTATACCGTCGACATGCACACGATCCACGCGATCGGCGTGCTCAACACGATCGAGCAGGGCCAGCTTGCCGATATCGCGCCGGTGGCGAGCGGGGTGGCCCGGCATCTGCAATCGCGCCGCGCGCTCTATGTCGCCCTGCTGCTGCACGATATCGCCAAGGGCAGGGGCGGCGATCATTCCGAGATCGGCTCCGAACTCGCCACCACGATCGGTCCCGCCCTCGGCCTCGACCCGGAAGAGACCGAGATGGTCTCCTGGCTGGTGCTGCACCATCTTCTGCTGAGCCAGACCGCGTTTTCCCGCGACATCGACGATCCGAAGACGATTCTCGACGTTGCCGATGTCGTCCAGTCGCCCGAGCGGCTGCGGCTTCTGCTGATTCTGACCGTGTCCGATATCCGGGCGGTTTCGCCCAAGGTCTGGAACGGCTGGAAGGCGACCCTGCTGAGGGAAATCTATGCGCGGGTGGCCGAGGTTCTCGAAGGCGGGCTCGCGACCACCGAGCGCGATGTCCGGGTGGCACGGGTCAAGCAGATCGTCGGTGAACTTCTGTCCGACTGGCCCGGCGCCGATCGCGAGGAATTCCTCAATCTCGGCTATCCGGGCTACTGGCTCGGCTTCGACCCGGAGACCATCGCGCGTCATGGCCGGCTGATTCGTGACGCGAGGCAGCGCGACGTGCCGCTGGTGGTGGCCGCCGAGCCGTTGCCCGCGCGCGGCGTGACCGAAATCGTCGTCTATACCGCCGACCATGCCGGGCTGTTCAGCCGGATTGCCGGAGCGCTCGCGGTCGCCGGCGCCTCGATCGTCGATGCGCGAATCCATACCCTGACCGATGGCATGGCGCTCGACACGTTCTGGGTGCAGGACGCCAATGGCGGGCCGCTTGATGCGCCGCACCGTCTCGCGCGGGTCTCCACCGTGATCGAACAGGTGCTGTCCGGCCGGCTCAAGCTCGCGGCCGAGATCCGCAAGGCCGGCCGCAACGTCGCCGGAGGCCGGCTGCGCGCGATTCATGTGCCGCCCCGCGTGGTGGTCGACAACCGGGCATCGAACCGCAACACGGTGATCGAGGTCAACGGGCGCGACCGGCCCGGTCTGCTGCACGACGTGACGGCCGCGATCACCCGGCAGGGGCTGCAGATCGCCTCCGCCCATATCACCACCTATGGCGTGCGCGCCGTCGATGTCTTTTACGTGAAGGACGTGTTCGGGCTGAAGGTGCAGAACGAGCGCAAGCTTGCCCAGCTACGCAGCGCGCTGATCGAGGCTCTTTCGGATCAGCCCGATGAGGCGCCGGCGGAGCGGAGCCGGACCTGACCGTTTCAAGAGGAATATCGGTTTCTGGACCGGGCAAACCCGCCTGTTTGCCCCCGATTTGCCTTGGATTTGCCGCCGATGCGCTTGTCGGGATCGGCGATCCGCGCTAGTTGCCGCGCGATCGTGATCGCGCTGGCGCGCGCGGTCGGGCTTTCTGTGAGCGGGTTTCGGCGGGCGTGGTGGAATTGGCAGACACGCCAGATTTAGGTTCTGGTGGCGCAAGCCGTGGGGGTTCAAGTCCCTCCGCCCGCATGATCGCCGGTGAATTTTGTCGAGTGGCGTAACGTAAGGATATCGTTGGACATGCAGATTACCGAGACCCTGAGCGATGGGCTGAAGCGTGGCTTTACCGTCGTTGTGCCGGGAGCCGACCTTGCCGAGAAGCGCGAGAAGCGCCTCGCCGATCTGTCGAAGACGATGCAGATGCCGGGATTCCGTCCGGGCAAGGTGCCGTTGTCGATGGTGCGCCGGCGATTTGGCGATGCCGTCGCGGCGGAGATTCTTGAGGCCTCGGTGAATGATGCGACCGAAAAGATGCTGACCGAGCGCAGCCTGCGTCCGGCGGTTTCGCCCAAGGTCGAGGTGGTCCGGCCCGGCACCGAATCGGACCTCGAATTCAAGCTCGAGATGGAAATTCTGCCCGAGGTCAAAATCCCCGATCTCAAGGCGATCAGCCTGACCCGGCCGAAGGCGCCGGTGACCGAGGCGGAAATCGACGAGGCGATGGCGAAATTCGCCGACCAGCGTGCAGCGCTGGAGCCGATCGAGGAAACCCGTGGCGTGGCGAAGGGCGAAATCCTGAGCGTCGATTTCCTCGGCAAGCTCGACGGGGTTCCGTTCGATGGCGGTGCCGCGCAGGATGCCGATGTCGAGATCGGCGGCGCCGGGTTCATCCCGGGCTTCGCCGAACAGATCGAGGGGCTGGCGCCGGGCGAGCAGCGGGTCATCACCGTGGCCTTTCCCGCAGACTATCAGGCTGCCAATCTCGCGGGCAAGGAAGCCACGTTCGACATCACCGGCAAGGCGCTGAAGCGCAAGGTTCCGGCGGTTCTGGACGATGCCTTCGCCGAGACCAACGGTTTCGAGAACCTTGCCGAACTTCGCAAATTCTTCGCCGACCGGCTCGAAGGCGCGCGCGCCGGCGCCACCCGGATGAAGCTGAAACGCGCCCTGCTCGACAAGCTCGCCGAACAGGCCGATTTTCCGGCGCCGGAAACCCTCGTCGAGGCCGAATTCGGCGAGATCTGGCGCCAGATCGAGACCGAACGCGCGGCCGGCCGTCTCGATGCCGAGGACGCGTCGAAGGACGAGGAAACCCTGCGCGGCGAATATCGCGGCATCGCCGACCGGCGGGTTCGGCTCGGCCTTCTGGTCGCCGAAATCGGCCGCTCGAACAACGTTCAGGTTTCCGAGCAGGATCTGCGCCGCGCGATGATCCAGGAACTGCAGAACTTCCCCGGCCAGGAGAAGATGATCGTCGATTTCTACCAGAAGAACCCTCGGGCGATGGACCGTCTGCGCGGCCCGATCTTCGAGGACAAGGTGGTCGATTACGCGCTGGAACTCGCCACCGTCACCGACCATGAGGTCACCCCCGAGGAACTGTTCGCCGATAATGACGATTGAGTGGGATGGACGGCGCCGACCCATCGGTTAATGTTGTTCCCTGCGGCGTTCGATC
>DASVGZ010000473.1:0-4022 GCA_036379275.1 Acidiphilium sp.
CCTCGGTGACCGAGGGACATGGCCGCACCCGGACCGGAGCTGATGCACCCGAACCCAGAATCTCGCCAGAGCGGCGCGCGCGTACGGCGTTCATCGGTGGCGCTCCTGCCGGGGGGATGACAGCGGCACGAAGGGCGAACCTTCCAGAATCGTGCCTCGGGTCAGGATGCCCCAGGTGATCGGGTGGCCGGCGGGCAGCGGCGGACGGTTCGGGTCGTCTTCCGGCGGTCTGGGCGGTCTCTGGAGTCGCTCCGGACCGCCGACGGCGCCGATGCGCCGGCCGCGCGCGATGATCGTGTTGCGCGACAGGCCGAGTTCCGCGCCGATCGTGGCCCAAGTCGCGCCGAGGGCGCGCATCCGGCAGATCGTGTCGTCGGCGGTTTTGGTCCAGACCCTGCACTCGGGCATCGGCGTTCTCCTCGTTGTGGAGAGAACAATGCACGAACGCGGATATAATGTCAATATATTTAACCAAACGTCACTTCATGAATCGTCCCGCGATGACCGGATCGGCGGCAAGGGCAGCGCGCACCGCGGCGATGCCACTCTCGCTCGCGATCACCACCACACGGGGAAATAACGCTCCGGTGCCGCGCGCCCGGGCAAGAAACAGACGGGACAGGGCTTCCGCCGCCGGACCGCGCGGCGCACAGCAGGCGCAGCCGACTCCGTGCAGGGGGTTTTCGGGAAGGCGGAACCGCTCGACCGCCATGGCGGGCGGCGCGGGCGAGCCGCCCTCGATCAGTACAGCGTCGCCCGGGTCGACATCGCCGCCGAAGGTCACCGGAATTCGCATATCAAACGACTGTTTCCATGGATTTGGAGATGGGGACGCAATGTTATATTCCGCAAGATCATGTCCAGACCCCATTTGCTCGACGTTCTCAAAAACCGCGTTCTGCTGTGCGATGGCGGCATGGGGTCGCGGGTTCAGGCCCTGACCCTCGATATCGAGCGAGACTATTGGGACAAGGAGAACTGTACCGAGGTTCTCAACCTGTCGCGCCCCGACCTCGTGCGCGACATCCACCGCGGCTATTTTGCCGCTGGCGCGGACATGGTCGAGACCAACAGCTTCGGCGGCTCGCCGATCACCCTCGGCGAATTCGACCTCGCCGACCGCGCCCGCGAGATCAACCGGATCGCCGCCGAACTCGCGCGCGAGGCGGCGGAGAGCTTCGCCGACGGGCGCGACCGGTTTGTGATCGGCAGCGTCGGGCCGGGGACCAAACTGCCGACCCTCGGCAATGTCGACTACGACACGCTGGAGGCGGCGCTCGCCGAGCAGTGCCGGGGACTGATCGGTGGCGGAGTCGATGCCATCTTGATCGAGACCTGCCAGGACACGCTCCAGATCAAGGCGGCGGTGAATGGCGCGAAGATCGCTCGCGCCGAGCTTCGTCGCGACACCCCGATTTTCGTTCAGGTGACGGTGGAAACCACCGGCACGCTTCTGGTCGGGCCGGATATCGCCGCCGCCGCGACCGTGATCGACGCGCTCGACGTGCCGTTGATGGGGATGAACTGCGCCACCGGCCCGCAGGAAATGGCCGAGCATGTGCGCTATCTCGCGCAGAACTGGCGTGGACTGATTTCGGTGCAGCCGAATGCCGGTCTGCCCGAACTGGTGGATGGCAACACCCGCTATCCGCTCGGCGCCGCCGAACTCGCGAGCTGGCTGGAACGCTTCGTGGTCGAGGACGGGATCAACCTGATTGGCGGCTGCTGCGGCACCTCCACACCGCATATCGAGGCGCTGGATGCGATGCTTCGCCGCCTTGGCGGCGACCGTCCGGCACCGGTTCTGCGCAAGCCGGTGTGGGTTCCCTCGGTCGCGAGCCTGTACGGCGCGACTCCGCTGCGGCAGGAAAATTCCTGTTTTTCGATCGGCGAGCGCTGCAACGCCAACGGGTCGAAGAAATGGCGGGAATTGCAGGAGATCAATGACTGGGATGGTTGCGTTGCAATGGGCCGTGCCCAGGTCGCCGAAGCCTCCAACGCGCTCGATGTCTGCACCGCCTTTGTCGGCCGCAACGAGAAAGCCGAGATGGATGCGGTGATCACCCGGTTCACCTCCTCAGTGAACGCGCCACTGGTGATCGATTCGACCGAGACGCCGGTGATCGAGTCGGCACTGAAACTGCATGGCGGCAAGCCGATCATCAACTCGATCAATTTCGAGGATGGCGAGCACATCGCGCATGACCGTCTGGTACTCGCGAAGAAGTTCGGCGCCGCCGTCATCGCGCTGACCATCGACGAGGTCGGCATGGCCAAGGAACCGGAGCAGAAGCTCGCGGTGGCAACCAGGCTGGTCGAGTTCGCGTGCAAGCAGCATGGTCTGCCGCAGAGTGATCTGCTGATCGACCCGCTGACCTTCACCATCGCCACCGGCAACGAGGACGACCGCAAGCTCGGTCAATGGACGCTCGAAGGCATCCGGATGATCCGCGAGGCGTTCCCCGACATCCAGATTATTCTCGGCCTGTCCAACATCTCATTCGGGCTGAATCCGGCGGCGCGAGCGGTGCTGAACTCGGTGTTTCTCGACCACGCGATGCGTGCGGGCATGACCGGCGCGATCGTCCATGTCTCGAAAATCCGTCCGTTGCACCTGATCGCCCCTGAAGAGGTTCAGGTGATGGAGGATCTGATCTTCGATCGCCGTCGCGAGGGTTATGACCCGTTGCAGCGCCTGCTCGAGATGTTCGCCGACCGCAAGGCGGCGGATGCCACCACCAAGACCCGTGCCGACACGATCGAGGGACGGCTGAAGGACCGTATCGTCGATGGCGACCGCAAGGGGCTGACCGAGGATCTCGACGTCGCGCTACAGAGTCATGAGCCTCTCGAAATCATCAACGAAATCCTGCTCGACGGGATGAAGGTGGTGGGCGAACTGTTCGGCGCGGGCAAGATGCAGTTGCCCTTCGTTTTGCAATCGGCCGAGACGATGAAAGCCGCGGTCGCCTATCTCGAGCCGATGATGGAGAAGGTGGAGGGCCAGGAGAAAGGCACCATCGTCCTCGCCACGGTGAAAGGCGACGTGCATGACATCGGCAAGAACCTCGTCGATATCATCCTCACCAACAATGGCTATCGCGTCGTCAATCTCGGTATCAAGGTGCCGCTCGCCGACCTGATCGCCGCCGCGCGTGAACATCGGGCGCACGCCATCGGCATGTCCGGCCTTCTGGTGAAATCCACTGTGGTGATGCGGGAAAATCTCGAGGAGATGTCGCGCCAGGGGCTGGATATTCCGGTCCTGCTCGGCGGGGCCGCGCTCACCCGCAACTATGTCGAGGAGGATTGCGTTGCGGCTTACGCGGGCGGGCGTGTCGCCTACGCGCGCGATGCGTTCGACGGGCTGCACCTGATGGATCGCGTCACCGGCAACGGGTTCGACGATTACCTGAAGGCAATCCAGGCCAAGCGTCAGGGCAAGGCGCGTAACACCAAGCGGGTTCTGGGCCAGGCCGATGCGCGCGGTTTCGCGCCGGTCGATCCCGCTGTGGCGCAGGCGCGCCGGCGGCGGATCACCGAGGGCGTCCCTGTCGCCGAGCCGCCGTTCTGGGGTGCCAGGATGATCGAGGCGCCGCCGAAGGCGATCATCCCCTTCGTCAACGAGCGCTCTCTGTTCCAGCTTCAGTGGGGCTATCGCAAGCAGGGCAAGTCGCTCGACGATTTCCTGGTCTGGGCGCGGCAGGAGTTGCGCCCGGTGCTGAAGCGGATGCTGACGCTGTGCGAGGACGAGAACATCCTGCATCCCCAGGCGATCTATGGCTACTGGAAGGCCGCCGGGCAGGGCAATGACCTGATTGTGTTCGATACCGATGGCGCCACCGAGGTCGCGCGCTTCTCGCTGCCGCGCCAGCCGCGCGAGGATGGCGAGTGCATTGCTGATTTTTTCCGCGATGTCGACGATGCCGAGCGCGATGTCATCGGGTTGCAGGTCGTCACCATGGGACAGAAATCCTCCGAGACCGCGCGCGAATGGTTCGCCGACAACCGGTATCAGGACT
>DASVGZ010000474.1:0-3508 GCA_036379275.1 Acidiphilium sp.
CAACGACATCGCGCAGAAATTCAATCACGATTACGGCGTCGATTTCTTCCCCGCGATCACGCCGCGCATCATCGGCGGCACCGCACGGATCATGAGCCTGCGCGACGGGGCGAAAAAAATGTCGAAATCCGATCCGTCCGACCAGAGCCGGATCAACCTCACCGACGATGCCGACACCATCGCGCAGAAAATCCGCCGCGCCAAAACCGATCCTGAACCCCTGCCGGATTCGGCCGAAAAACTGGAAGCCCGGCCCGAGGCGCGCAATCTGGTCGGCATCTATGCGGCCCTTGCCGATGTCAGTGTCGCCGACATTCTCCGCGATCATGCCGGCCAGGGCTTCGGTGGGTTCAAGGACCGTCTGACCGAACTCGTCGTCGCCAAAATCACCCCGATCGGCACGGAAGCAAAGCGCCTCGCCGCCGATCCCGGCACGATCGAGAAAATCCTGCAACAAGGCGCCGCCCGCGCCGCCGCGATCGCCGACCCGATCGCGAGCGAGGCCGAACGCATCGTCGGCCTTCTGCCCGCCCGGTAGACAATTCTAACTTCCTATACACTGCAAGAAAATCCACCCTAACGAAAAATAGCATATATTTCGGCACAAACCATGAATGATTATTACAGATTCAGACTTACTTCTGGATTTTTGATCCATCTTTGGAAATCAATCACCCGTCAGGATCATAAAAATTTAAAAGTCGTCATTAGGCCATACCTGCCTCAAGACGGAGTCGCCATTGATGTCGGCGCTCATGGCGGGCAGATTACCCGTCTGCTGTCGAGACTTACTCCCTACGGCAAAGTTATTGCGGTTGAGCCAAACAGTTATACTCGCTCGATCTTGCGTATGGCATTGTGGCTTCGCGGGTGCCGTAACGTCATTGTCGTAGCAACCGCTCTGGGTGCCGGTTTTGCGGTTTCTATGATTCGGACCCCAATCAAGCGGCACGGCGACATGGGCTACGGGTTATCCAACCTGCTGGACGGGGGGGGGGCAGTATGTGGCCGAACTGGTCGCAATCGTGCCGCTTGATAGCCTGATCGAACAACTCGGCCTGAATCAGGTAGACTTCATCAAGGCAGATATCGAAGGCTACGAAATGGAGATGATTCGTGGCGCCTACGAAACAATAAAAAAATTTCGTCCTGTGATTCTTCTGGAAATGGATGATACTTTTCTCAGAAAGGCAGGCTCGTCTCTCAAAAATCTCTGGTGCATTATGCTGGAATTTGAACTGATACCCTACGACATAGATGGCAAAGAATTACCAAAAGAAGTGCCTCTCACAACTGATGGAGATATCCTCTGGGTTCCCAGAGAAAAATTGGAACATTTCAAGACTTCAGCTTCATCCTCGCTGTAATAAAACCAGCAGCACCGCCCCGCGCGCATCGCGCGAGGCGGTAAGTTCGTGTCAGTGCCCCGCGTTCGCGCCCGAGAAATCCGGCGCGAGGCCAGAGGCCGCGAGCTGGGCGGCCAGCGTCGCCTTCAGCCGGGCAAGCCCCGTATCGGACCCCGCCTCGGCGCGTGCGACCAGAACCGCCTGGGTGTTCGAGGCGCGCAACAACCACCAGCCATCCTCGGTCGAGACCCGCACGCCGTCGGTCTCGGAAACTTTCGCGCCATCCGCGCGCAACCGTTCGGCAACCTCGGAGACCACGGCGAACTTGCGATCCTCGGGGCAGTCGAACCGAAGCTCCGGCGTGTTGAGCACCTGAGGCAGGCTCTTGCGGAACGCCGAGACCGACTCGCCGCTCGCGATCACCGCGTTCAGAACACGGATCGCCGCATAAAGCGCATCGTCGAACCCGTACCAGCGATCGGCGAAGAAGATATGGCCGGACATCTCGCCCGCGAGCGGCGCGCCGGTCTCCGCCATTTTCGCCTTGATCAGCGAATGGCCGGTCTTCCACATCAGCGGCTTGCCGCCCGCGGCGGAGATCTGGTCGAACAAAACCTGGCTCGCCTTCACATCGGCGATGATCGTCTCGCCCGGCTTCGCCGCGAGCACGTCGCGCGCGAGCAGGATCAGGAACTGGTCGCCGAACAGAATCTCGCCGGTATCGTCGACGATGCCGATCCGGTCGGCATCGCCATCGAAAGCGATCCCGATATCCGCACGGCGCTTGCGCACCTCGGCGACGAGCTGTTCGAGATTCCGGGGCACGGTCGGGTCGGGATGATGCGCGGGGAAGCGCCCGTCGATCTCGCCGTTCAGAATGGTGTGCCTGCCCGGCAGGGATTTCACCAGCCGGCCCAGAATATCGCCGGCCGAGCCGTTGCCGGAATCCCAGACGACATCGAGGGAACGGTCGCCGCCGTCCCAGTCCTGCAGCAGCCGGGCGATATAGGCGTCGCTGACATCCTTCGCGGCGACCGAGCCCTTCGCTTCGGCAACCACGTCGCCAGCGGCGGAAAGCCGGCCGAGTTCCAGGATCTGAGCGCCGAAAAACGGCTTGCGGCCGAGCATCATCTTGAAGCCGTTATAGTTCGCCGGGTTATGGCTGCCGGTCACCATCACCGCGCCGTCGGTCGCCCCGGTGGTCGCGGCGAAATACAGCATCGGCGTCGGCCCGCAGCCGATATCGGTCACCGCCATGCCGCTCGCGACCAGCCCGTCGATCAGCGCCGCCGCAAGCTCCGGCGAGGACAGCCGGCCATCGCGCCCGGCCGCGACGCGCGTGCCGCCATTGCGCGCGACGATCGAGCCGAAGGTCCGGCCGATCGCGAAAGCATCCGCCGGATGCAGGGTTTCGCCGACGATGCCGCGAATATCGTATTCGCGCAGCGTGCTCGCGGGGAACGAATGGGCGAAGCGGGAGCTTTTATCCATCGAGATATGCCTTCAGAAAGTCGCGGAGCGCGGGGCCGATATCGGGGCGGGCCAGGCCGAACGCGAGTTGCGCCCCCAGATACCCGGCCTTGTCGCCGCAGTCGAACCGGCGGCCCGAGAATTTCAGGCCATGGAACGGAGCATGACCGATCATTTTCGCCATCGCGTCGGTCAACTGGACCTCGTTGCCGGCGCCGCGCTCCATCCGCGCGAGGTGCTGGATCACATCGGGGCGCAGCACGTAGCGGCCGATGATCGACAGGTTGGACGGCGCCACCTCGCGCTTCGGCTTCTCGACCAGCCCGAGCACCTCGACCCGGTTGCCCTCGGTCTCGCCGGTCCTGAGCACGCCGTAGCGATGAACGTGCTCCATCGGCACTTCCTCGACCGCGACGACGTTGCCGCCGGTCTCGCGATACACATCCGCAAGCTGCTTCAGGCAGGGCGTATCGCTCAGCACCAGATCGTCGGGCAGCAGGATCGCGAACGGATCGTCGCCGATGAAGGCGCGGGCACACCAGATCGCATGGCCGAGACCGAGCGGCACCTGCTGGCGCACGGTGACGATCGAGCCCGGCTCCATCGCCTCGGCGCGCAGCATGGTCAGTTCCGCATCCTTGCCGCGCTCGGCGAGCGTCGCCTCAAGCTCGAAGGCGACATCGAAATGATCG
>DASVGZ010000475.1:0-4256 GCA_036379275.1 Acidiphilium sp.
AAGCGCCACCCTGCTCGCGGGGGTGGACTGGTCGCTGCTTTTGATGTTCGCCGGTCTGTTCGTGGTGGTCGCGGGGTTGCAGCACGCGGTGATCTCGCCTGCGCTGGTGCGACGGATCGCGGCGGCCGACCCGGGAAGGCCGGCGGTTCTGGTGCCGGTCACGGCGATCCTGTCCAATATCGTCAGTAACGTGCCGGCGGTCCTGGTGCTGAAGCCCTTTGTCACGGCGCTGGCCGACCCGAAGCGGGCCTGGCTTCTGGTGGCGATGGCCGCGACCTTCGCCGGAAATTTCACACTGCTCGGCTCGGTCGCCAACCTGATCGTCGCCGAACGCGCCCGGGCGCGCGGCGTGGCGCTGGGTTTCGGCGATTTCCTGCGTGCGGGCGTGCCGATTACCTTGATAAGTCTGATTTTCGGCACCTTGTGGCTGGTCTATGTCGGCTGATTATCCCCATTGGGGCCGGATCGGGATCATCCACAGGATTTAGGTTAAAAATATTAATTATATCAAACAATTATATAATTCGGTTTGTATCGAAACTGAGCGATCGCTGGCAACTTCCCACAATCTTATCCACAGACCCCGTGCTCATAGAACGCGGCTTCGAGTGCGGCCAGCATGGCCGGGCGGTCGAGCCCGTCCGGCAGGGCGGGAAAGACGCGGATGCGGATGGTTCCGGGGTGCTTGCGGAAGGCGTTGCGGCCCCAGCAGCGCCCGGAATCGGTGGCGACCGGAACCACCGGCAGATGCGTGGCCCGCGCCAGCGCCACGATTCCCGGTTGCAGGACGACCCGCTTGCCGGGAGCGACCCGCGTGCCTTCGGGGAAAATCACGATCTGCCGTCCCGCCGCTCCCGCTTTCCTGACTTGCCCGGTCAGCCCGCGCAGAGCCTGCGCGCCGCCCGAGCGGTCGAGCGCGATGTGGCCGGAGGGGATCAGCAGCCCACCGAACAGAGGCAGCTTCGTCAGTTCCACCTTCAGGATGTAGGTCGGCTGGTCGAGCAGGGAGAACCAGACCAGCGTATCGAACGCCGACTGATGCTGGGCGGCGAGAATCATCCCGCCCTTCGGCAAATTCTCCAGGCCCTCGATCGCGACATCGACGCCGCAGAACAGGCGGAGCGCGCCGAGCACCAGGCGGGCCCAGCTTTTGACGAAATCCGGCAGTCGTGCCGGAGCCGTGCGGAGCAGAACATGCCCCCACAGGCTGCCGAGCGCCGCGGTGCCGAACAGGGTGATATTGAAGAGTGCCGAGCCGATCAGGAACATCGGGTGACCGTTACATATGGGTTTCTATATGGTGGGCGGCGAAACCGCCGAGCCGGAATCGCACCAGGACGTATTTCATGAACTCGCCGGCGAGCAGTTTCAGCATGTGCGGGTCATCGAGCCTGTCGAGCGCGGCCGGGCGCACCGGTTCCGCGATCAGGGTAACGCCGGGCATCGCGCGGTGAAATTCGAGCAAGGCGCGCGGCATATGGTAATCGGCGGTGACCACGATCAGCGATGTGATATCGTAGCGCGCCACCCAGAGCGCCGTCTCGCGGGCATTGCCGCGCGTGGTTTCCGCCTTGTAGCCGAGGGTGATCCGGGTCGCCACGGCGGTGGCGTTGATGCCGTCGCGCGGGGTGAAGTCGCCGAGATAGGTGCCTCTCCCGGCTCCCGAGATCAGCAGGCGCGGTGCGGCACCTGCCAGCAGAAGTTCGAGGCCCGCCTTCACCCGGTCCGCGCCGCCGGTCAGAACCACGATGCCGCCGGCATGAGGCATCGGCTCGATCGGTCGCTCGGCGGCGACCATGCCGAGAAACCAGCCGAAGCCGATCAACCAGAGCACGACGATCAGAAGGATCAGTCGCCCGATCCAGCGCAGTCCGCGCCCGCGCCCGCGCCGGCGCGGCGGTCTGCGGCCCGGAGCCGTTCCGCTCATGTAATTTTCTTGAGCCAGCCGCGCACGGTTGCCTGGGTGGCGATCCAGCCGATCAGCGCGGTCGCCACGGTGAACAGGATCGGCGAGGCCCAGAGCAGAGGCGGCAGCGCTGCGGCGAACGAGGCGGGCGTACCCGCGCCGGTAGCCGCCGGCGTGTCGACCGCGAAACTTGCCGAAAGCCGGCCGAGCCAGACCAGAACCGGCAGGGCGATCAGGGCGCCGATCAGCCCGCCGGTCGCGGCAAGGCGCATCGCGCGCCGGGCGAACTGGTTGGCGATGTCGGAATCGAGCGCGCCGAGCCCGTGGATGATCTCGATCGCCTCGCGCCGCTGGGCGAGGCCGGCGCGCACCGCGACAGCGACCACCGATGCGGCGACCAGAGCCACGATCACCAAAATCGCGGCCGCCGAGGCACGCAGGCTTCCGGTGAGTGCTTCCAGCCGCGCCGCCCAGCGTGTGCCCGACTCGACCAGGGTTCCCGGCACCGCCTTGTCGAGGCCGGATTCCAGTGCCGAGGGATCGGCGGCGGCGCTGCCATGGGCGACGATCACCGCCGGCAGGGCGATCGGCAGGCTGCCGTCCGCCGCCGCGCTGCCCAGCCAGGGCTTCAGCAGCGGGGCGAGTTCCTGCTGCGACAGGACATGCGCATCGGCGAGCCCTTTGACCTTCAACAGGGCAAGCGCCGCGTCGACCCGGTGCGGGCCGTTGGCTGATACCGGAGTGGCGGGATCCGGCACCTCGACGGTCACCAGCCCCTGCGCGCCGCTCAGCCAGTGAGTGGCGAGCGCCGAGGCGGCGAGGCTGCCGGCAAGAGCGAGGGCGGCGAGAAAGCTCATCGCCGCCACCACGAAGGGCAGCAGCCGGTCGGCCATGGCGGCGCGCAGCCCGATCCGGTCGGCACGCGAAGCACTGCGGCGTCTAGCCATGCCGGACCATCCTCCCGGCTTCGAGTTCCATCACCGGCGCGGGGTGGCGCGCAACCAGGCCGAGATTATGGGTTGCGACGACGACGGTGGTGCCCAGCCGGTTGAGTGAGGCGATCAGGTGCATCAGCCGCTCGGCCTGATCGTCGTCGAGGTTGCCGGTCGGTTCGTCGGCGAGGAGAAGGGACGGCCTTGTGATCACCGCGCGGGCGATGGCGACCCGCTGCTGCTCGCCGCCCGAGAGTTCGTCCGGCCGGTGGTCGAGCCGCCCGGCGAGCCCGACCCAGCGCAGCAGCTCGGTCACATCGGCGCGGACATGAACCTCCTTGCGCCGCGCGAGGCGCATCGGCAGGGCAACATTGTCATAGGCGGTGAGATGCTGGAGCAGGCGAAAATCCTGATAGACCACGCCGATCCTGCGGCGCAGCAGCGCGGTACCACGCCGGTCGAGACCGGCGGTGTCGGTGCCGAGAAGGTCGATCTGGCCATCGGTCGGGTGGATCGCGAGATACATCAGCTTGAGCAGGCTGGTCTTGCCGGCGCCGGACGGGCCGGTCAGCCAGCGGAAACCGCCTTCGGGAATGTCGAAATCGATGTCGTCCAGCGCCGTCGTATCGCCGTGGCGCGACGCGGCACCGCCGGACGGCGCGATGTGCCGGTAATTCAGCCCGACATGCGAGAAGCGAATCATGGATCTTCTCTGCCGCGATCCGGCGGGTCAGGGCAAGCGGGGTCGGGGCAAGCGGGGTCGGGGCAAGCGGGGACGGGGTCGGCATTTTGTCACCGGCTGGACATTTGCGCCCGCACCGCCGAACATCAGGCAACATCGGGGCCGTGTCATGAATCAGAGAGTAACTAAACATATCGGCATCGTCGCCTGTTCCGCCGAAGGTGCCGCCCTGTGTTACCGGACCGTCTGCGCCGAGGGCTCCGCCCTGCTCGGTGGCCACGCGCACCCCGAGATCACGATGCACACGCCACCGTTCGACTCCTATGTCGCCTGTCTCGATCGCGGCGACTGGGACGGAGTGGCGGAACTGATGCTGGAGTCGGCGAACAAGCTCGCGAAGGCTGGCGCCGATTTCCTGATCTGCCCCGACAATACGATTCACCAGGCGTTCGACCGGGTCGAGCCCCGCTCACCGTTGCCTTGGCTGCATATCGCCGAGGTGGTCGCCGCAGAAGCCGAGGCGCGCGGGTTTCGCCGGATCGGCCTGACCGGAACAAGTTGGCTGGTCGAAAGCTCCGTGTATCCCGACAAACTCGCGGCGCGCGGACTCGAGTATCTGCGCCCCGATCCGGCCGAGCGCGCGGAAATCAACCGGATCATCATGGACGAACTGGTCCACGGAATTTTCCGCGACGAGGGGATCGCGTATTTTCAGAAGGTGATCGGCCGGATGAAG
>DASVGZ010000476.1:0-9567 GCA_036379275.1 Acidiphilium sp.
GGCCCGGACTCTGGGCCTATACCGCCGAGGGCGACCCCAATACCGGCGTCATCATCGGCGATGACAGCGTGATGGTGATCGACGCCCAGGCCACCCCGGTGATGGCGCGGCGGGTGATCGAGAAAATCCGCACCGTGACCGACAAGCCGGTGAAATACGTCGTCCTGTCGCACTATCATGCGGTGCGCGTGCTCGGCGCCTCCGCCTATGGCACCGCCGAAATCGTCGCGTCCGACACCTGCCGCGCGATGATCCACGAGCGCGGCAAGGAAGACTGGGCCAGCGAACTGGGCCGGTTCCCGCGCCTGTTCCAGGCAGCGGAAAGCGTGCCCGGCCTGACCTGGCCGACGGTCACGTTCAAAAACCGGATGACGGTCTATCTCGGCAACCGGCGGGTCGATCTCATGCATCTCGGCCGCGCCCACACAGCGGGTGACATCGTTGCCTTCGTGCCCGATGCCGGGGTGATGTTCTCGGGCGATATCGTCGAATATCACTCCGCCTGCTATTGCGGCGACGCCCATTTCACCGACTGGCCGGCGACTCTCTCGGCGATTTATTCGCTCCATCCGGAGGCGCTGGCGCCGGGGCGCGGCGGTGCCGTGATCGGAGCCGATATGGTCGAGAAAGCGCTTTGGCTCACCCGTGATTTCATCAAGAGCACCTACCGTCCGGTCGCCGCCGTTGCCGCACGCGGCGGCTCGCTGAAAGAGGCGATGGCAGCCTGCCGCGCCGAATGCGACGCCAAATTCGCGAGCTATGCGATCTACGAACACTGCCTGCCATTCAATGTTGCCCGCGCCTATGACGAGGCGCTCGGCATCGACACGCCGCGAATCTGGACCGCCGAGCGCGACCGGCAGATGTGGGCGGCGTTGCAGGACTGACCGGGCAGGGACGAAAGGCACGCCATGTCCCGCTTCGTTTACCCGCCGTTTCCCTATCGCACACCGCCCGAACTCGCGGGCGGCGGCGCATCCACCGCACCGGTCGCGATCGTCGGCGCCGGCCCGGTCGGTCTCGCGATGGCGGTCGATCTCGCCTTGCACGGCATTCGTGTCGTGGTTCTCGACGATAACGACACGGTCTCCACCGGCTCGCGAGCGATCTGCTGGTCGAAGCGGACGCTGGAGATTTTCGACCGGCTCGGCGTTGGCGAGCGGATGGTGGCGAAGGGCGTCACCTGGAAAGTCGGCAGGCTGTTCCATCGGGACAAGGAAATCTACAATTTCGATCTCCTTCCCGAACCGGGCCACAAGATGCCGGCCTTCATCAATCTCCAGCAATATTACGTAGAACATTATCTGGTCGAGCGTTGCGCCGATTTTCCCGACCTGATCGATCTGCGCTGGAAGAACAAACTGACCGGCCTCGCGCGGAACGACAATGGCGTCACCCTCACGGTCGAAACGCCAGATGATGCCTACCAACTTTCCGCCGATTGGCTGATTGCCTGTGACGGCGCCCGCTCGCGCACTCGCGTGCTGCTCGGCCTCGATTTCGCCGGTCAGGCGTTCGAGGACCGGTTCCTGATCGCCGATGTCGAGATGATGGCGGAATTTCCCTCCGAACGCTGGTTCTGGTTCGACCCGCCGTTTCATCAGGGCCAGTCCGCACTTCTGCACAAACAGCCTGACCACATCTACAGAATCGACCTTCAGCTCGACCGCGATGCCGACCCCGACGAGGAAAAAAAACCCGAGCGTGTAATCCCCCGCATTCAGGCCGTGGTCGGCGACCGGGAGTTCACGCTCGACTGGGTGTCGGTCTACACCTTCCAGTGCCGCCGGCTCGACCGTTTTGTCCACGGTCGGGTGATCTTCGCCGGCGATTCCGCACATGTCGTCTCGCCCTTCGGCGCGCGCGGTGGCAATGGCGGGATTCAGGACGCCGACAATCTCGCCTGGAAACTCGCCATGGTGGTGCGCGGCGAAGCCGGCGCGGCTCTGCTCGAAACCTACGACGAGGAACGGATTCGCGCCGCCGACGAGAACATCCGCCATTCCGCGCGCGCGACCAATTTCATGACCCCGAAAAGCGACATGGAGCGAGTGTTCCGCAACGCGGCGATCGGGTTGGCCGCCGATCATGGTTTTGCCCGCCGTATGGTCAATTCCGGTCGGCTCTCGCTGCCCTGCTCGCTCGCCGGATTGTCGTTGCAGACAGCCGCACCCGATTGCGACGGTGCCCCGCCCGGTCACGTCTGCCCCGATGCGCCGGTCACCGATGCGGATGGCAAAACTTCCTGCCTGCTCGATCATCTCGGCGGCGGTTTTTTGCTCCTCGCGATCGGCGATGTGGCGATCCCGGATCATGTGGCACTTCCGGTCGTCCGTATCGGCGCACAGGGATTTGCGGATTCCGAAGGTCTGATCGCCGCCCGTCTGGGACGCGATGTCGTCTGTCTCATCCGTCCGGATCAGCACATCGCGGCGAAGTTCACGGCGCCGACAGCGGAAAACATCGCTGCCGCTCTGATACGCGCGACCGGCGGCGCGGTGGAATCGACGAAAGTGGCGGCATGACGCCCCCGATCGACCTCTCCACCGACCGCCTCGGCTCCCGCGCCGACGATGTCTACGCCGCCCTTCTCGCCGCGCATGAGGGAATGGCGCCGGAGGCGAGCGCCGCGCTGAACGCGCGGCTCATTCTCCTGCTCGCCAACCTCGTGGCCGACGCCGATGCAGTCCTCGCCGCAATCGCCGCCGCGGTCTCGGGACTTACTGAATCCCCAGCGCCTTCTCCGCCGCTGGCAAAGCCGGCTGGCCGGATGCCGTCGTCACCCCGTTGAGCCAAGTCTTCAGAAGTTCCGGGTGCTTCTTCAGATAATCCGCAGCGACCTGTTTCGGGTTTGCGTTATTTTTGGTAACCGGCACCATCAGGGCGTTCTCCATCGGAACATTGTAGGCGAGTTGTCCGAAGAAATGCGCGAGATTCGGGCATTGCTGCGAAAATCCGGGCCGCCCGAGCGTATAGACCGTCGCCTCGCCGTAATTCGGACCGAAGTATTTGGCCCCGCCGGTGAGATAGGTGAGATGGTAATCGACATTCATCGGGTTCGGCTCCCACGCCAGGAACACGATCCATTTGTGCCGCGAGGTCGCGCGCGAGACTTGCGACAGCATCCCCGCCTCGCTTGAGGCAACCAGTTTCCAGCCTTTCAGATTATAGGCATCGGCCGCGATCATCTTGGTGATGTTCTGGTTTCCCGGCGCGCCCGGCCCGATTCCGTAAACCGTGCTGCTGAATTTCGAGGCGTATTTATTCAGGTCCGCCATGCTGTGAACCCCGGCGGCGGCAACGTAGTCGGGCACCGCGAGGGTGAATTTCGCACCGGAAAGATTGGTGCCGAGCCGCTCGAATCCGCCCTTGTACTGGTCGACGAAATGCTGCTGGGCCGGCAGCCAGTTGCCCAGAAATACGTCGATCTGGTGGTTCTTCAGCGCCTGATAGATGATCGGCACCGACAGATGCTGGATTTTCTGCTGATAGCCGATCGAATCCAGAACCGTGCCGGCGAGCGCATCGGTGATTCGAATATCGGTCCAGGCCGGCTCGCCCATCTTGACCACGGTGCAGGCGGATGATGCGGCTTGCGCCGTCGCGGTGAAGGCAAGGGCGACGCTGGCGGCGCCAACGAGAGTCAGAATCCGGGTTCGGCTCGTCATGAGAGGCGTCCTTTCTTGAACGGGGTCAGGTTTTTGCAATTTTTGGAAAGCGCGCGCGGCTTTCGAGGTCACCAAGCTTCAGGTGGTTGCGCATATATTGTTCCGACGCATCGGTGACCGGCTGGAAATCCCAGTGCTGGTACTGGCCCTTGCGCAGGGCATCGTTGATGAATTTCCGGCGCTTCTGGCTCGCCAGAACATCGGCATGGATCGCGGAAAGATCCCAGCGCCGTGCGACCTCGTCGCGAAACGCCGTGACAAGGGCGGCATGATCCGGGTTCTCCGCGAGATTGTTCACCTCGTCCGGGTCGGCCTCGAGGTCGAACAACTGGTCGGGGTCGACCGGCGAATGGATGAACTTCCAGGTCCCACGCCGGATCATCACGAGAGGCGCGATCGTGCCTTCGCCCATGTATTCGCCGAATACCGTATCCGGGCCAGCACCGCCCTCGAGATGCGGCAGCAACGAATGGCCGTCGAACGGAATCCCGAGATCCGGAATCGCGCCGCCATGCGCGATAGCGGCGAGCGTGGGCAGGATATCGACCGACGAGACCGGCGCCGCGATCCGCGCCGCGCGGAACCGCCCCGGTGCGTTGACGATCAGCGGAATCCGGCAGGCATTCTCGAAGAACGACATCTTGTACCAGAGCCCGTGTTCGCCGAGCATTTCACCGTGATCGGCGGTTGCCATCACGATGGTCTGTTTCGCGAGGCCGCATTGGCGCATGGTGCCGAGCAGAAGGCCGATCTGGTCATCGACGTAGGAAATCGCCGCGTAATAGGCGTGGCGCGCATCGTGGATATTCGCCTCGGTCACCGGCTCGTTGTCCATGTTCGAAACATGGCGCAGCCTCAGCGAATGCGGATCGAGCGAGGCAGGATCGGGCCGCACGCGCGGCATGTCGATCTCGTCCTCCCGATAGCGGTTCCAGTACTCCTCGGTCATTGCGAACGGATCGTGCGGATGGGTCAGCGACACCACCATGCAGAACGGCCGGTCGTCCCCGTCACGCGCCAGATCGAACAGCTTGCGGCGCGCATTGAAAATTACCTCGTCGTCGAAATCCATCTGGTTGGTCCGCACGCACAGCCCGGCGTCGTGCACCGAACTCATGTCGTGATACCAGTCTGGCCGCGCCGCGAAATCGGTCCAGTCCGGGGTCCAGCCGAAATCGGCGGGATAGATGTCGGTGGTCAGCCGTTCCTCGAAGCCGTGCATCTGGTCCGGCCCGCAGAAATGCATCTTGCCCGACAGGATGGTGCGATACCCGGCAAGCCGCAGATGATGCGCGAAGGTCGGCAGGGTCGATGGAAATTCCACCGCGTTGTCATAGGCGCCGATCGCCGACGGCATCCGTCCGGACATGAACACATAGCGCGAGGGGCCGCAGAGCGGGCTGTTGCAATAGGCGTTGGCGAAGACCACGCCGGTTTCCGCGAGCGCATCCAGATGCGGCGTTCGGGTGACCGTGTTGCCATAAGCGGCCAGCGAAGGCGCGCTGAGCTGATCCGCCATGACGATCAGAATATTGGGCTTGCGTTCGGCCTGGGCAGTCGGCACTTTCGGATGCTCCTGCTTGTCGGGATTCGGGTCGGCCGGAAGGCTTGCGCGAAACCCTGGACATTTGAAGCCGGAATCTCCTAATGGTTGGCATTACCATGGTTGATGGCACCTGGCGTCATGCGCTGCCTTCCCTCGCGGTGTTCGAGGCCGCCGGACGCTGCCTCAATTTCAGCGGTGCGGCGCGCGAACTCGGCGCCACCCAGCCGGCGGTCAGCCATCATGTCGCCTGGCTCGAGGCCGAACTCGGCTGCCTTCTGTTCCGCCGGCTGCATCGCGGCGTCAGCCTCACCCCGGAGGGCCGCATCCTGTTCGACGCCATCGCCTCCAGCCGCCATGCGATCGAGCGGGCACTGGCGGAAATCCACGACCGCGCCGGGCGCAAGCTCATCAACATCGCCACCGATTACGGTTTCGCCGGCGACTGGCTGGTTCCGCGCCTCGCCTCCCTGCCGGCTTCGGTCGCGGATGTCGAGGTGCGGATCGCCGCCTCGCAATCGGCGATCGATCCCGCCTCGGAAACGGCCGATTTCGCCGTGGTTCTGGGTGCCGGGCAATGGCCGGGCCGCACGGCCACGTTGCTGTTTCCCGAAACCGTCTACGCGGTCGCGAGCCCGCATTTCCTCGCCCGGTCCGGCAAGATCGGGCAACCGGCCGATCTCGCCCGGCTGCGGCTGCTGCATCTGGAATCGCGCGAACCGACGCCCTGGCTGACCTGGAGCGGTTGGTTCGCCGGCCATGACATTCCCTTGAAGCCGCGTCAGGGCGATTTCTTTTTCAACACCTACTCGCTGGTCCAGCAGGCGGCGATCGCAGGGCAGGGGGTCGCGCTCGGCTGGTGGCCCCTGATCGACCAGGCGGTCCGCACCGGCCTTCTCGTCCCGCTGCTGGACCGGCCGGTGGTCACCGGGATGGGCTACTATCTGGTGGAGGAGGCAAACCGCCCGACCCCGCCCGGTTTCGTCCGGTTCCGCGACTGGCTGGTCGCCGAATGTAAGCGGGCACGGCCTTTCGCACGCCCTACCAGAGCAGCCCGTCGGACGCCTGGCGCCGGGCATCGATCGGGCTGACGCCGTAACGGCCACGGAACGCCCGCGCGAAAGCCGAGGCCGAGCCGAACCCGTAGGCGGCGGCCGTTTCGGCGACGCTGTTGCGCGTTTGTTGCAGCATCCGCCGCGCCGCCGCGAGCCGCAGGTTCAGGTAATAGGTGTAGGGCGACATGCCGAGTTCGGCATGAAACCGGAGTTGCAGGTTGCGCACCGACAGCCCCGCCTGCCGCGCGATAACATCGACCGGCAGCGGTTCGGCGAGATGGCCCTCCATCTGGCCGATCGCCCGCGCCAGGGCGGGATCGCGGGTTTTCAGCTCGCCGGCGAGAACGATCTGCTGCGGTTCCCGCGCGATGGTTTTCTGGTCGTAGATGAAGATGCTGGCGGCATCGAGCGCAAGGGCGAGGCCATGGCGGGCGCGCAGCAGGTCCAGCATCATGTCGAGCGTCGGCGCAGCACCTCCGGTGGTGCAGCGGTTCCGGTCGGTCACGTAGCGGTCATTGGTCACGTCGATCGCCGGAAAATCCGCTGCGAATTCCTCGATGTCCTCCCAGTGGGTGGTGGCGCGATAACCGTTGAGCAGCCCGGCTTTCGCCAGAATCCAGCCGCCCGATTCGATGCCGCCGAGCAGCATGGATCGTCGTGCGAGCCGCCGCAGCCGGGGAGCGGCCCTGATGGCGTGATGCCGCGCGCCGAACGCGGCGACGACGAACAGCGCGTCATGGATATCGCCGTCGTCGAATTTTCCGCTGACGACGACGGGAATGCCCGAACTGGTCGGCGGGGCCTCGCCGTCGAGCGAGAGCAACCGCCAGCGATACAGCTCCTGGCCCGATGCCCGGTTGGCGGCACGCAGCGGCTCGATCGTCGCGGCGAGCGACATCAGCGAGAAGTCCGGCAGAACCAGAACGTCGATCTCGCAGACCCGGCCATCGGCCGATGCGAACAGTCTTGCCCAGTCCGACATGGTTGCCCGAACACCGAAAGGAACTGCCGATAGAGTATCAAGATTTTCGCTTTCTGTATAGCACGTCCGAGCCGTCCGCGACAGAGTTCGCCCGGCGATTGACGGATAATCACGCGGCGGCAACGCTGCCAGTCAGGGAACGATCTGCAATGAACCGGGATGTTTTCATTACCTGTGCGGTGACCGGCTCCGGCGCCACGACCGACAAGAGCGAACACGTTCCGGTCACGCCGAAGGACATCGCCGCTGCGGCGATCGAGGCGGCGAAGGCCGGTGCCGCCGTTGCCCATATCCATGTCCGCAATCCGGAAACCGGCGCGCCGTCGCGCGATCCCGCCCTGTATCGCGAGGTCGTCGAGCGCGTCCGCGCCTCCGGCACCGACGTGGTCCTGAACCTCACCGCCGGTATGGGCGGCGATCTGGTTCTCGGCGGCACCGAACATCCGCTCCCGCTCGATCCGGTAAAGACCGACATGATCGGCGCCGATGCGCGGCTCGAGCATGTCGCCGAACTTCTGCCGGAAATCTGCACGCTCGACTGCGGCTCGATGAACTTCGCCGAAGGCGACTACGTGATGACCAATACGCCGTCGATGCTGCGCGCGATGGCGCGCCGGGTACAGGCGCTCGGCGTGCGGCCGGAAATCGAGGTGTTCGACACCGGCCATCTGGTTCTGGCGAAGCAACTCGTCGCGGAAGGGTTGATCGACGACCCGGTGATGATCCAGCTCTGCATGGGCATCCCCTATGGCGCGCCCGACGACATGGCGACGCTCGATGCGATGGTGCGCAACCTGCCGCCGGATTGCGTGTTCTCGGCGTTCTCGATCGGCCGGATGCAGCTTCCCTATGTCGCGATGGCGGCACTCGCGGGCGGCAATGTCCGCGTCGGTCTTGAGGATAATATCTGGCTCGGCCGCGGCGTGAAGGCGACCAACGCCCAGCTCGTCGAGCGCGCGGGGATCATCCTGCACGGCATGGGCGCGCGCCTGCTCACCCCGGCCGAGGTGCGCACGATGCTGAAGCTGAAATCTCCGGCGATGCAGGGAGCGGCGGCATGAGCGAGATCCGCAAGGCGGCGATCGTCGGCGCCGGGGTGATCGGCGCCGGATGGGCCGCACGCCTTGTTCTCAACGGCATCGATGTCGCGGTTCACGATCCGCACCCCGAGGCCGAGCGCCGCACCCGCGCGGTTTTCGCCAATGCCGAGCGCGCCCGCGCGCGCCTGAGCATCGCGCCGATCGGCAAAAAGGGCGAACTGCGTTTCGCCGCGTCGATCGCGGATGCGGTGCGCGACGCCGATTTCATCCAGGAAAGCGCACCCGAGCGCGAGGACATCAAACAGCGCCTGCTCGCGGAAATCGACGCTCATGCGCGCCCCGACGCGCTGGTCTGCTCGTCCACTTCCGGCCTTCTGCCAAGCCGTCTGCAAACGGCGATGCAACACCCGGAGCGGTTTCTGGTCGGGCATCCGTTCAATCCGGTCTACCTTCTGCCGCTGGTCGAATTGTGCGGCGGCGCGAAAACCGGCACTGATGCCATCGCCCGCGCCCGCGACTTCTACCGCCGGATCGGAATGCACCCTCTGGTCCTTCGCAAGGAGATCGACGGCTTCATCGCCGATCGCCTGTTAGAGGCGCTGTGGCGCGAGGCGCTCTGGCTGGTGCATGACGATGTCGCGACGGTGGAAGAGGTCGACGACGCGATTCGTTTCGGCGCCGGGCTGCGCTGGGCCTTCATGGGCACGTTCCAGATCTACCGGCTCGCCGGCGGCGAGGACGGAATGCGCCACTTCATGGCGCAGTTCGGCCCCGCGCTGCAACTGCCATGGACAAAACTGACCGAGGTTCCGGTCCTGACCGATGCGTTCATCGACAAGATCGCCGACCAGTCGGATGCGCAGGCGAACGGGCTTTCGCTGCGCGATGGCGAGCGCAAGCGCGACGACTGCCTGATCGCGATCATGCAGGCGCTGAAGACGCAGGATTTCGCATCGGGTTCGGGTCTCGCCGAATACGAGGAAAAGCTCGTCGCCTCGGCGCACCGCGATGCCGGCGATGCCCGCGCGGCCGATCCGTCGCGGCCGCTGCGCCTTGTTTCGGGAATCGTGTTGCCCGAATGGGTCGATTACAACAGACACATGACCGAGAGCCGCTACCTTCAGGTTTTCGGCGACAGCACCGATGCGCTGCTCTATTCCATCGGTGCCGACAGCGCCTATCACGAATCCGGTTTCAGCTATTACACGGTGGAGACGCATATCGTTCACCGGCGCGAGATCGCCGGGCTCGAACCGTTCTACACCACCACTCAAATCCT
>DASVGZ010000477.1:0-4768 GCA_036379275.1 Acidiphilium sp.
GGGCGTCTCGATCACCGCGCTGCGGCTCGACGACGCGATGCGCAAGGGCTGGGATGCTCCGGTGGTCACCCCCGCGCTGCGCTGGGGCGCGTGATGGCGCACGATGCCGCCGCTCTCGCCGGCTGGCTGCGCCGGGCGAACGAAAAATTCGCAAGCGAACAGGCGAATCTGAACGCGCTCGACTCGGCGATCGGCGATGGCGATCACGGCGCCAATCTCACGCGCGGTTTCTCGAAGGTCGTGGCGAAACTCGAAGAACAACCGCCGGCAACCCCGGCAGCCCTGTTCAAACTGACCGGCATGACCCTGATCGGCACGGTGGGCGGCGCATCCGGCCCGCTGCTCGGAAGCTTCTTTCTGGAAGCGGCAAAGGCGGCGGGCGATGCCGCCTCGCTCGACGATACCGCGCTCGCCGCCTGCCTGCACGCCGGTCTCGCCGGGGTACGGGCACGCGGCAAGGCCGAACCGGGTGACAAGACCATGATCGACTCGCTGACCCCCGCTATCGCGGTTCTCGACGCCGGCGGATCGCTCGCCGCCGCCGCCGAAGCCGCACACGAGGGTGTGGAAGCGACGAAGCCGATCGTCGCGCGCAAGGGGCGGGCGAGCTATCTCGGCGAACGCGCCATCGGTCATGCCGATCCGGGTGCGACCTCGTCCGCCATGCTGCTCGCCTGCCTCGCCGGGGCGGCATGAGCATGGTCGCCCTGGTTCTCGTCTCGCACAGCCGGGCGCTGGCCGAAGCAGTGGCAACGCTGATCCGGCAGATGACCGGGCCGGACCTGCCCATCGCCTGCGCCGCCGGCGCGGGCGATGACGGCGCCGAACTCGGCACCGATGCCACCGCGATTCTGGCCGCGCTCGAGGAGCTGGACAATCCGGCCGGAACCCTGATCCTGATGGATATCGGCAGTGCCATTCTGAGCGCCGAAACCGCGCTCGACCTGCTGGATGACGAAACCCGGTCCCGGGTCTCGCTCTGCGCCGCCCCGTTCGTCGAAGGCGCGATCGCTGCCGGGGTCGCCGCTGGCAGCGGCGCGCCGCTCGCAGCGGTCCGCGCCGAGGCCGAAGCCTCACTGGAAGCGAAGCGCGCCCAGCTCGACACCAACACGCCGGATGCCAAGGCCCCGCCGGCGAACATCGCCGCCGCCGAAGATGCCATCGTCCGGGACGTGCGGATCGCCGACCCCGTCGGGCTGCATCTTCGCCCCGCCGCCGCGATCGCGCGGCTGGCCCATACGCATGAGGCAACCATCACGATCGCCCCTGCGGACGGCGCACGCGCTCCGGCGCAGGCGACCAGCCTGACCGCGCTGCTCGGCCTCGGCATTCGCGGCAACACCCTGATCCGCCTCGCCGCGACCGGCCTGGATGCGAAAATCGCGCTCGACGCGATCAGCGCGGTGCTGACGGCCCCACCCGTCTCCGCCCCGGAACCGGCAACTCCGGTGGCGGCGAAAGGTCCGCAACCCGCATCGCCCGGCATCGCGATCGGCCCGGTGCGGGTTCTGCGCAGCACCATGCCGGCGATCCCCCGCAGCCTCGCCACCGATCGCGCGGCGGCAAGACGCACCCTCGAACTCGCGCTCGACACGGCGAAGCACCAGGGCGGCTCCGGCCACGCGATCCTGGACGCCCAGCACGCCCTGCTCGACGATCCTGCCCTGCGCACCCATGCCATCACCCTGATCAACCGGGACGGACTCGACGCCGCCCCGGCCTGGGCGGAGGCGGTCGAGGCCGCCGCCGCCGGAATCGCGGGACTCGACGACCCGATCCTGCGTGCCCGCGCCGCCGACTTGCGCGATGCCGGAGCCCTGGTCCTGCAAGCGCTCGGCATCACCCGCGATGCGGCGCTGCCGGACGGCCCGCCGGCCATTCTGATCGCCAACGACCTGATGCCGTCCCTCGCCGTGACCCTCGATCGCGAGCGTGTCCCCGGCGTGATCGACCGTGCCGGCGGCACCGCGTCGCACGCAGCGATCCTGCTCCGCGCTGCCGGAATTCCCTATCTGGTCGGCTTCGGCACGACCCTTCCGGCGGAAGGCGCGATGGTTGCGTTCGACGGCGGAACCGGCGAATTCTGGGTCGATCCCGACGAAACGACGCTCGCCATGCTGCGCCGGCGCACCGAACAGGCCGAGCAGGAGGAAGCCGCGTTGCGGACCTGCCAGATCCGCCTCGCCGACGGCTCCGAACTCGCCCTCTGGGCCAATGTCGCAAGCCGGGCCGAGGCCGAAATGGCGGATCGGGTCAATGCCGCCGGAATCGGACTGCTGCGCACCGAATTCCTGTTTCTCGACCGAGCCACCGCACCGGCCGAGGACGAACAATGCGCGATGCTGACCACGATCATGGCGCCGATGCGGGGCAGGCCGATCGTCCTGCGCGCGCTCGATGCCGGGGCAGACAAACCCCTGCCCTTCCTGCCGCTCGCACCGGAGCAGAATCCCGCGCTCGGCGTTCGCGGACTGCGCGCGCTGCTGGCTTATCCGGCGATTTTCGAAACCCAGTTGCGCGCCATGCTGCGCGCCGGCGCCGGCCATGACATGCGGATCATGCTGCCGATGGTCACCAATCCGGGCGATGTGAAGGCCGCCCGCGAGATGCTGAACCGGGCCCATGAGGCACTCGCCCGGGAGAATACCGATCACGCCTGGCCGGTGCGTCTCGGCATCATGATCGAGGTTCCGGCAGCGGCACTCGGCATCGGCGATTTCAACGGGCTGGTCGATTTCGTCTCGATCGGCACCAACGACCTCACCCAGTACACGCTCGCCGCCGACCGCAACATCCCGACACTCGCCGAACTCGGCACCGCCGCGCACCCTTCGGTGCTCGCTTTATGCCGGAAAGTCGCTACCGAGGCCGGGGTGCCGGTGTCGATCTGCGGCGAGGCCGCGGGCGATCCGAAGATCGCGCCGCTGCTCGCCGAATGCGGCATCCGGAACCTGTCGATGGCGCCGCGTTCGTTCACCGCGATCCGGAAAATCTTCGACCGGACCTGAAAACCGGAAAAATTACTTCTTGCCGCGCGTCGTCTGGGCCTGGGCCTGGGCCGCCGGCTTGGTGCCGAGACCGATCTTCTTCGCGAGACTCGAACGCTGTTTCGCATAGTTGGGCGCGACCATCGGATAATCGGGACCGAGTTGCCAGCGCTCGCGATACTGCTCCGGCGTCAGATTATAGGCGGATTTCAGATGCCTGCGCAGCATTTTGAGCTTTTTGCCGTCTTCCAGACAGATGATATAGTCCGGGAACACCGACTTCTTCGGGTTGACCGCAGGCTCGGGCAGTGGCGCTTCGGCAGGTTTCTGCACGTCGCTGCCGCTCAGGCTGCGGTAGACCTCGCGGATCAGGTTCGGCAGCATTTCGGGGGTCACCGAGTTATGCGACACGTGAGCCGAGACGATCTCCGCGGTCAGTTCCAGGAGATGCTCGTTGGTTTGGGAATCCGACATGACTAGTCCTTCAGAAATCATGATGCGCAATACAAGGCGCCGCGCCCTATAAAATGATTTCAGGGGTAAATGCAAGAAAAGGGCGGCCGAAATTCGACTGACTCGCGAAATTAACAAAATGATGACTGTATGGCAGCCGGAATTGATTGGAACAGAACTTCATGAATGACACCGATACCCCCGATACCGTCGCACTGCCCCCGCACGACCGGGCGATCGACATTACCGGCGAAACCTGCCCGATGACCTTCGTGCGCACCCGGCTCGCTCTCGATGCGCTGCCGTCGGGTGCGGTTCTTCTGGTTCGCCTCAAGGGCGCCGACCCGCGCGCCAATGTGCCGCGCGCCGCCGCCGATCAGGGCCATGATCTGCTGGATATGATCGACATGCCGGACGGCAGCGCCATCCTGATCATCCGCAAGGCGATGGAGACGCTCTGAAACCGGCCCTCAGCAGCAGGGCATCCCGCCCGGCGCCATAATACCCCCGCCGCCGCCCGGCCTCGACAAACCCGGCCCTCGCGTAGAGGACCAGCGCCGCCGCATTCTCCGCCGCCACTTCGAGAAACATCGAGACAGCACCGCGACGCGCCGCCTCGGCCATCGCCGCTGCAAGCAATTCCCGGCCGATACCGCGCTGCCGCGCCGCCGGAATAACGCCAATCGTCAGAATTTCCGCCTCATCCGCAACCGCGCGAGCAATCACGACACCGCCGGCTTCCGAAATGAAACCGAATACGCACGGATTCTCGAACAGGGCGGCGATGCTCGCCTCCGGCCAGGCGTCCACTCCGAACGCTTCCCGATGGAGCAGACTCATGGCTCCGGCGTGCAAAGCCGTTGCCGGCGTCATCGTGACGGATTCATTGCGGCGGCGGGCGCAATCCCGCTTGCGGTCGCTTCGCCTCCGGCGGATCGACATAGAGCGGCACGGCATCGCGAACCGGAAGCCCGGCCGCCACGCGCTGGCGCGCCGCCAGCGCGATCGCCACGCCCGGGCAGGTTCGCGCATCGGTCAGCATCACGTCATGGCCCCGCGCGGCCAGAACTGCCGCAACCTCGCCGGCCCGTCCTCCGGCGAGCGCAACCGGACCGTCCGGGGCCGGGATATCGGCATCGCCAAACGCCTCTGCATGGCCATCGCGCTCAAGGAACAGCCGGCCACGTCGGGCGGGAACCGCGATCCAGAGCGGGCGATGCAGGGCGGGAAACGCCGCGCCGAACGCCTCGCCCAGCGAAATGCCGTGAACCGGCACATCAGCGGCGAGGCCGAGCCCCTGCGCCAGCGCGATCGCGGCGCGCAACCCG
>DASVGZ010000478.1:0-3603 GCA_036379275.1 Acidiphilium sp.
CGCCGGTTCGAATGGCGGGGTGCGCCACATATCCTCGGGGCCGGTGGGGACAACATCGACATGGGCCTGAAGGATCAGGGAACGCCCGGTCTCGTCGCGGGGACGATGAATGCCGACCACGACCGGCGCGGTGGAATGCTGAGGGGAGAACGGCGCGCCGCCGATATGCCGGCCGATCGCTTCCGGCTCCATCGAGAACCGGTCCATCGCATAGCCGCGATCGCGCAGGGCGCGGAATACGAAATCCTGGGTGGTGTGCTCATTGCCGCGAGTCGAGGGGAAGCGAACCAGCGTTCTGGTGAAATCGATCTGGTCGGAAAACCCGGCCTCCACCGAAGCGGTGATGCGTTTCGCCAGATTCTGATCCAACGCCATTCCGAACGATCCTCGTTGCCTGCGCCCTGCTGCGGAGCGTTTGGTCGAACCATAAGGAGCGCTTCTATGGCGTGTCAACCAATAATCTATTGTGTCATTGAATGACACGATATACAACCGAAACATGAAACCGACGGATTCGATGAAGCCGAATGTGCCACTGGTCAGGGCGGTGGAACGGGCGATCCGCCTGTTGCGTGCATTCAGCCCGGGGAAATCCCGCCTGACCTTGAGCGAACTTGCCCGGCTGACCGAACTGGATAAGGGGACCGCGCGCCGTCTTTTGCAGACACTGATCCTGAACGGTCTGGTCGAGCACGATTCGGAAATCCAGCTCTACACATTGGCGGCGGCGGTGCTCGAACTCGGCGCGGCGGTCGAGACCGGGCGGGAATTTCGCAATGTCGCTGCTCCCCATCTCGCCCGGGTCGCAATGCAGACCGGCTGCACTACGTTTCTCTGGGTTCACAGCGATGGCATGGCGCTTTGCGTGGAGCGGGTAAGGTCCGACGTTTTCAGCATCGAGGTCGCCTGGACCAATGTCGGCACAAGGGCGACGATGAATTGCGGGGCCGGGCCGCGTACTCTGCTTGCCCACATCGCGCCGGAGGAGCGGAAGGAGGCGCTGGCGGGGCCGTTTACGCGGCGGACTCCGCTCAGCCAGACCGACCCGGATATTCTTGCCGCTGAGGCCGAACGGATCCGCGCCCAGGGTTGGGAACTCGCGATCGACGATTTCGTGCTCGGCCTGGCCGGGCTCGGGGTGCCGGTGTTCGACGGGGTCGGTCGGCTGCTCGGGACGATCAGCATCACCACCCTGACGCCCCATCTCGCCGGGCCGGAACGAACCCGCTGCCTCGACATTCTTCTTGTCGCGGCAAGGGAGATCGGTGGCGCCATGCGCTGAGACGGCGCCCATCGGGCGGATGACGCATATGATCGGGTTTATTGGTGCGCCGGGCAGGACTTGAACCCGCAACCAAACCGTTATGAGCGGTCCGCTCTAACCAATTGAGCTACCGGCGCGCCAAGAAGTGCGCACCGGAGGCCAATTGAGCGACCGACGCACGGGCTCTCTATGGGCGAGGGGCGGTGCGATTGGCAATATCGCCCCGTCTGGCTAGAAAGCGTCCGGCCGGTCGACCGGCGCAATTCAGGAGAATCTTGCCATGGACGTCTCGAAACTTCCGGCCGGGAAAGCACCGCCATCCGACATCAACGTGGTGATCGAGATTCCGCAGGGTTCGGCGGTGAAATACGAGGTCGACAAGGAGAGCGGGGCTGTGGTCGTGGACCGGTTCCTGTTTACGCCCATGGCCTATCCGGCGGCCTACGGGTTCATTCCGGGTACGCTCGCCGACGATGGCGACCCGGCCGATGCGCTGGTGCTGACCCCGGCTTCGGTCGTACCGGGGTCGGTGATCCGGGCGCGGCCGATCGGCGTGCTGCGGATGGAGGACGAGGCCGGGCAGGACGAGAAGATCGTTTGCGTACCGCACGACAAGATCCATCCCGAGTGGAGTAAAATTACCGAGGTTTCGGAGCTGCCCGAGATTACCCGCGATGCGATCGCGCATTTCTTCACCCATTATAAGGACCTGGAGAAGGGCAAATGGGTGAAGGTGACCGGGTGGGAAGGCAGGGCGGCGGCGGAAGCGGTGATCGTCGAAAGCCTCGCGCGCTACGGCAAGTAATCGTCCGCGCCGCTTTCTGCGCCATATTCGCGCTGGGCGGCTGCGCCGTGTTGATGTTGAGCGGCTGCGCCGTGCCGGCACCGGCGCCCGAGGTTTCGGGCGCCAATCTGTATGTCGTCGGGGTGGGGTGGCATACTCAGATCTATCTGCCTGACACGGCATTGCAGGGCGGGTTGCGGGCGTTTGCTGCTCCGCACGCCCGCTATGTCGGGTTCGGCTTCGCCCAGCGCGGTTTCGTGATGCCAAAAACCGGGGGCGCCGGTGTCTATATCAAGGGATTTTTCAGGGGGCTGGCGCCGACACGCGGGATCATCATCGTGACCTGGCTCAAGGCGAGGCCTGCGCTGGCCTGGGGGGATCGAAACGTCGTCGGGCTGTATGCGACCCCGGCGGAGCAGGCGCGACTGAATCGGGTGCTCTGGACGGATTTCGTGCATCCCGACGACAAGCCGGTGCGGCTGGAGCCGGGATTTTATTCCGGCAGCGCATTTTATGCGGCGAAATCGCACTACGATCTGCTGTTCACCTGCAATAGCTGGACCGACTCGGTGTTGCGCGCGGCGGGGCTGCCGATCGGCGGCGGGATTTTTGCAGGCACGACGATGGAGGGTGCGCGGCGTCTGGCGGCGCGGCAGGCGGAAAACAGGGTTCAGTTCCAGCCGTGATGCCGGCGGTGCCGGGGCCGGTTATCCGGTTCCGGGCCGATGACTTGCCGGTAGGCGGCGATCCAGTTGCCGGCGATCATGTCCTGCGCGCGGGCGAGCGGGATGCGGTGGCGGCAGACCATGCGGGCGAGCCGCGCCTCCAGTCTGTCCTTGGCGTAGGAGCCCCATTGGTGCGGGCCGAGATGGGGTTCCGGCCACAGATTGCGCGGGTCGGTCGGCGAACCGCCGAGCGCGAGCGGGATCAGGTGGTCCTCCTCGTAGTGCCAGGGTTTCCGGTCGGTATAGCCATCGGTGCGGAGTTGCTGTTTTTTCAACGGCTCGGTGTAGGAAACCGGCGGGCGGACAGTCGCGGTCCAGCCACGCTGGCAGATGGTATCGCCAATCGTCGCCTCGGTGACTGCAGGGTTGGTCGCACCCGGGGTGAGGCGGGGATTCGGCAGGGTCGACTGGGCATGGGCGAGTGGCGGCAAGGCGATCAGGGTCAAAACGAAGGCGGCAAGGAGCGGATGCTTCATGGACCGGATCACGTAAGCGCGGCGAGACCGGAACGCAGCCGATCCATCGCGCGGGCGAGTTTTTCCGGGCTCTGGGCGAAGCAGAGGCGGATATGGCCCTCGCCGGCGTCTCCGAAGGCGATGCCGGGTGCGACCGCGACCTTGTGTTCGGTGACCAGACGGCGGGCGAGGCCGAGGCTGTCGGTGAGGCCGGCGATGCGGGCGAAGGCGTAGAAGCTAGCCGATGGCGGCTGGAACCGGACCCGGTTGAGCCCGGTGAGGCCGGCTTTGACGATTGCGCGACCGTTCGCGCAGAAACCGCGGAACGTATCGACGAATTCCGTGCAGCCGATGGCGGCGCGCGCGGCCTCCTGC
>DASVGZ010000479.1:0-7381 GCA_036379275.1 Acidiphilium sp.
TCGGCGATGTGCTGCCCGCCTGGAAATGGGGGCTGAAATCCGGCAAGTGGGGCGTACTCGGTGCGAATTCGGCGGCGGACGCGGACGCCTGGATGGCCTATGCCCTGCTCGAGGCTGGCCGGCTCTGGAATGACCACGACCTGCAAGCGACCGGGCACCAGCTTGCGGTGCGCATCGCCAACGATGAAAGTGTCGCAATCAACGGCTTCGGGCGTGTATTGATTCCTGGGGCTTCCGATTTTCCGGACACTCCGCCGGTCATCGTCGATCCGAGCTACACTCCGTTGTTTCTTGCCCACGGAATCGCCACGGCCACCGGGTTGCCCGCCTGGCAGGAAATCGCCGCGACCGCTCCGAAGATGATCACCACGACCAGCCGCAACGGCTTCGCACCGGACTGGGCCTGGGTTCCGCAGGTTCCGGCGTCTCCCGCGCAAGGATTACCCGCGACCGGAACAGGATCCTACGATGCGATCCGGTGCTATCTCTGGGCGGGGCTGACTTCCCCAGAAACCGATGGCGCCGGCCAGACCCTGGGCGCACTGAAGGGCATGGCGCGTTACCTCGCCACGCATCCGGCACCGCCCCAGAGCGTCGATCTCGCGTCGAACGCGACGCACGGAAACGGCGGACCAGGATTTTCCGGGGCGTTGCTGCCGTATCTCGCGGCCCTCGGCAAGTCGCGGCTGCTGCGACAGCAACTCGGCTCCGTGCTGGCCCAGCGGGAGGCGACCGGCCTGTTCGGCCAACCGGCCCATTACTATGACGAAAATCTGATTCTGTTCGGGCTTGGCGGCCTTTCCGGTGTGTTCCTGTTCGACAAGACGGGAGCACTGGTCAGATAATGAGGCATCATGTCCTGTCCGTGACGAATCTCGTCACCTTCGTCCTTGCCGTCGTGACGGGCGTGCTCCTTCTGGGGGCGATACTGCTGCCAATGACCGGCCCGTTGCCCGAGATCGAGCAGGGTATAGTCTTCGGTCTGCTGCTCGTCCTGTACAATCTCGAAGGCGGATGCCGGCGGCATCGCAAGCGTCCGACGATGCGGGTTGCCATCAGCGTTCTCACAATATTGCTGACATGTCGGTATTTAAACTGGCGCATCACCGATACGCTCCCGTTCGGCTTCGGCATTGTCAACCTCGTGCTTGGCATTCTTCTCGTGATCGCTGAACTGCATGGTATCGGCTCGGCGATCATGGGACAGATCATCAATGCGCTGCCGCTCGAACGAACGGCGAAGCGCCTCGGCGACCGGCCAGGCGAATATCCGACGATCGACATCCTGATTCCGACCTATAACGAGGATCCTGTGATCCTCGAAACGACTGTCATCGCTGCCACCCAGATCGATTATCCGTCTGATCGCTACCGCGTATACATTCTCGACGATGGCGGAACTGATGCAAAACTCGCAAAGCCCGGAGCCGCGGGTCGCGAGGCCGCCCGGAGAGCGGAGTCGCTGCGTACGATAGCACGCAAGTTCGGTGCCATCTATCTCACACGGCCGGAGAATGTTCATGCGAAAGCCGGCAATATCAACCATGCGCTCGGCCGGATCGACGGAGAACTTATCCTGATCCTCGACTGCGACCACGTGCCCACACGGGATTTTCTCACCCGTACGGTTGGTTTCTTCCAGGCGGACCCGAAACTCTTCCTGCTCCAGACGCCGCACAACTTCGTGACCCCGGATCCGATCGAACGTAACCTCTCCACCTTCGAGACCATGCCTGCGGAAAACGAGCTTTTCTACAACGTGATGCAGCCCGGGCTCGATTTCTGGGGTGCGGCATTCTTCTGTGGTTCGGCGGCGATCCTGCGCCGCAGCGTGCTCGATCTGATCGGTGGCATCTCCGGCAAGTCGATTACCGAGGATGCCGAAACGACCGTCAAGGCGATGTGTCTCGGCTACCGCACGGCGTTCTACAACCGGCCGCTGGTTTCCGGCCTGCAACCGGAGACGTTCTCGGGGTTCATACTTCAGCGCGTACGCTGGGCGCAGGGCATGATGCAGATCTTCGTGCTCGATAATGTCTGGCTGAAGTCGGGCCTTACTTTCATGCAGCGTTTGATGTTCACAAACTTTGCCTTCTACTGGCTGTTTCCGCTGGCGCGGGCGATTTTACTGCTGATGCCGCCGCTTTTTCTCTTTTTCGGGTTCAACGTCGCGGCGACGACGCCGCGCCAGCTTCTCATCTACGCGCTGCCCTATTATGTCGCGGCGCTGGTGAACAGCCAGTATTTTTACGGGCGGGTGCGCTGGCCGTTCATCTCGCAGGTCTACGAGACCGCACAGACGGTATTTCTTTCCGTCGCACTCATCGCCGTGTTCCGTCGGCCGAGAGCGCCGACCTTCAAGGTAACTCCGAAAGGCGAGATGCTCGACCGCGATTTCATCTCCAACCTCGCCTGGCCGTTCTACTGGCTGCTGGCGCTCGCCACGACCTCGCTCGGCATCGGTATGTGGCGGATCATCATGCAGCCGCAGTTGCGCTGGGCGCTGATCTTCGTGGTCTTCTGGGTGATTCTCGACATGGTTGCTCTTCTCGGCGTGATCGGCGCGCTGGCGGAGCGCCGGCAGGTGCGCGCGATACCACGCATCGTCCATCAGGGGCCCGTCTGGATCCGCCGGCACGGGATGGAGTGGATCGAAGCCCGGCTGCACGATCTCGGACGGGGCGGAGCGAGGCTGGCCTTGCCCAAAGGCGTCGCCAGCCCGGCAGTGGGAGAGCCGGTGCGTCTGCTCTTCGCGGACCGCTACGCTGCGGTACATACTGCAGTATCCGCGACGGTGCGCCATGCCGGATACAACGGCAAGACCTGCGTGTTTGGCGTGCAATACGTCTCCGATGACGTGAATGACGCCCGCCTCGTGGTGGACCGGGCGTTTGGCGCCAGCGAGATTTTGGTCGGCAATGCCAGGCGCCGCCAGCGGGGTGTCAGCATTGCCTACGCATTCGGCTTCCTGATCGCGATCGGGGGGCGCGGCTCGTTCCGCCATTTCCGCATCCTCGGGCGGAACATCGTCATCCGGCTGCGGGTTGCCCGGGAAAGCCGGACTATCCTCGCCGACGCGCATCAGATCCAAACAGCCGATCACCGGAAATCCACTGCCCGGGTGGCACGGGCATAGGAGAGCCGACCAGTATGCGGAACGCTGCCACGATCCGGGTTTTGCTTGCGCTGCTATGCTGTCTGGCAGGAGGGCGCGCCGCAATGGCGGCGGCGAACTGCCCGTGGCGCGACCAGCGGCTTTCACCAGCCCGCCGTGCTGCGATGTTGCTTCACAAAATGACGCTGGATGACGAGATCGACCTCGTCGAAGGTCAGGGAATCCATAAACCTTACGTGTTCTACATGGAGGGCCTGCCGAAACTCTGCATCCCGTCGATCGGTCTCGAAGATGGACCCAGCGGTGTCGGCGATAAACTTGCACATGTGACCGCGCTGCCAGCCGGCGTCGCGCTGGCGGCCACATGGGATCCGGTCCTGGCGCGGCGCTATGGCCAGGTGATCGGCGCGGAGCAGAAAGCGAAGGGTGTCGCCGTCGATCTGGGGCCGACCGTCAACATCGATCGCGATCCCCGATGGGGGCGTTCCTTCGAAACGTTCTCGGAAGATCCCTATCTCACTGCCCGGATGGCCGTCGCGGAAATCGACGGTATCCAGAGCCGGGGCGTGATGGCGCAGGTCAAGCATTTCGCGGTGTACAATCAGGAGACATACCGCAACACACCGGCGGACGACGCCATCGTTCCGGCACGCGCGCTGCACGAAATATATCTTCCTGCCTTCCGGGCGGCGGTCCGGAATGGCAAGGCCGCGTCCGTCATGTGCGGCTACTCAACGGTGAATGGCGTGGACAGTTGCGCGAACAGGCAATTGCTGACGGACATCCTCCGTCAGCAATGGGGGTTCGACGGCTTCGTCACGTCCGATTATGCGGCGATCCACGGCATGGCCGCGGCGGGCGCCGGCACCGACATGGAGCAGCCCTTCTCGACCTATTTCGGCAGCCGGCTGAAGGCGGAAATCTCCGGCGGGAAGATCCCTCGTGCCGTGCTCGACACGATGGCTCGCCGCATTCTGGTCCAGTTGTTCCGGTTCGGAATGATCGACCATCCGCTGCAAGGTTCGCCGACGGCGATAGCGGCCTCCGCTGCCGATCGCCGCGTCGCCACCGAAGTTGCCGAGGCCGGTACCATCCTGTTGAAGAACCGGAACCATGCGCTTCCTCTCGATGCGGCGCGGGGTGGGTCGATCGTGGTGATCGGCCCCGCCGCCTCACTCACGCCGGTTTATGCAGGTGGCGGCAGCGCCTATGTCATTCCGAGCCATCCGGTGACGCCTCTGCAGGGGCTGCGGGCTCAGCCTGGATTGGCCCGGCGGCTCTCCTATGTGCCGGGGCTGCCGACCCGGAAAGCCCTGACCCTGATCCCGGATACGGCGTTGTCGCGCCCCTTCCATGCCATTGGCAAAAACGGTGTCTATCAGGCAACGCTGACCGCTCCTGAAACCGGCACCTATGTGCTTGGCCTCTCCAATCCATGCCATTGCTATGCTGCGGCGACCTTGTCGCTCGACGGGCAGGTCTTGATCGCCAATCCCGGCACGCCACCGCGTGCGACCTATCTGGCTTCCGTCCGGCTAAGCGGGGGGATGCATTACCGGATCGAGGTGGCAGGCGCAGCCAGCCGGCTGATCTGGGCAACTCCTTCGACGCTGGGGCCATTCATTGCCCGAGCCGCCGAAGCCGCGCGTCATGCGGCGGTGGCGATCGTGGTTGTCGCGGACCCTACCGAAAGCGAGGCAGCGGACCGGCCGCGTCTCGATCTGCCCTCGGCCCAAAATGCGCTCATTACGGCTGTTGCCGCGGCAAACCCGGATACCGTCGTGGTTATCGACGCCGGCGCACCGGTTCTCATGCCGTGGTTGGGAAAAGTCGCGGCGGTCGTTGACGCCTGGTATCCTGGAGAAACGAACGGCGAAGCGCTGGCAGCAGTGCTTTTCGGCACGGTGGATCCGGGCGGTCACCTGCCGGTGACGTTTCCACGCAGCCTTGCCCAGGTTCCAGCAGAGTCGCCAGCCCGTTTCCCGGGTATCGGTGGCAAGGTCGATTACAGCGAGGGGCTGGATGTCGGCTATCGTTGGTATTCCGCCCGCCACATCCGCCCGCTGTTTCCGTTCGGATTCGGGCTGTCCTACACAGATTTCGCCTTTGGCGATCTGAAGGTGGAGAGCGGTCCCGGTAATGGAACCGCGCCGATAGTGGTTTCGGGGCGGATCACGAATACAGGCCACATCAAGGGCACTGATGTGGCACAACTCTATCTGGAATTTCCGAAGAGCGCGGGTGAGCCGCCATTGAAACTCGTCGGGTTCCAGCGGGTGACCCTGACGCCTGGTCAATCCCGCCGGCTTTCCTTCACCATCGCACCGCGCCAGATTTGGTGGTGGCACGATACGGGCTGGACCGCTTCGCCAGGAACGTATCGCCTCTATCTGGGCGATGCAGCCTCCCGCGACAGGTTGCCGCAGAGCGTCTCTTTCCGGATGCCCCAGACGGTCGGAGCCCGCCGGGCCGAAATCATCGCGCCGCCGAATGCTGTCGCGGGGCGCCCGTTCAAGGTGCAGGCAAGCCTGTCTGCGGGAGGGGAAGCAACGTTGACCCATGTAAGGTTGAAACTGGATGCGCCGCCCGGCTGGATCGTGACGCCCGGTGAGGTCGCGCCGTCCCGGTCCTTGTTGCCGGGAACCTTCGGGCGCGCAACCTTCATCGTCACTCCGCCTTCGTGGAGCGCGGCGGGAAACTACACGCTACGCGCCGTGGCCGATCTCGGGCGGAAGATGTGCACGGCCGTCCGGCCCCAACAGGTATGTACCGCCGCCTCACGTTCGAAGGGAGCGACCATCCGGGTGCAACGTCCATAATAATCCGCTGAAAGCCGGCATCGCGGTTGACAAGGTCGGGGCAGGACGGCTCGACTGGCGCGGTATCGGGAGATCGCGACCATGCTGGAAAACCTGCTGGCCCTGCTTATCGCGACGGTGATCATCGTGCCGATCGCCCGGAAACTCGGTGTGGGCAGTATCGTCGGTTACCTCGTCGCTGGACTGATCATCGGCCCGGCGGGCTTCCAACTGGTCACCGGGGTCGACCGGATTCACTACATTTCGGAACTCGGCGTGATCATGTTGCTGTTCCTGATCGGGCTCGAAATCCGGCCGCATCGGCTCTGGATTCTGCGTCGGACCATTTTCGGCCTCGGTTTTGGTCAGATGCTGCCGAGTGCCGCGATCATCGCCGTGCTCGGCCACTTCGCGGGACTTACCTGGTCGATGGCCGCGCCGATCGGGCTCGGTCTCGCTCTGTCCTCGACCGCGATCGTTCTGCCGATGCTGCGGGAACGCGGATTGCTCAGTTCCGCTGCCGGGCGGGATGCCTTCGCCGTCCTGCTGTTTCAGGATATGGCGTTCATTCCGCTGGTGGCGTTGGTGCCGCTGTTCGGCGCCGCGCATCTGGCGAGCCATCTGCCGACCCACCTGCCCTGGCTTGCGGTCGGCCGGGCGGTTCTGGCGGTGGCCGTGATTTTGGTCGGCGGGATATTCGTGATCGAACGCGCGCTCAGGCTGATCGGTGGCACGCGAATTCCCGAAGTGTTCACCGCGATGACCCTGCTGATTGTGATCGGCGCCGCGGCACTCGCCCACTGGTCAGGCTTGTCCGCCTCGCTCGGCGCCTTCATGGCCGGAGCCCTGTTGTCCGATTCCGAATTCCGCCATGCGATCCAGGCCGATATCGAACCGTTCGAGGGGCTGCTGCTCGGCTTCTTTTTCATCTCGGTCGGAATGTCGGTCGATGTTCATCTGCTGATGACTCAACCGTTCATGATTCTTGCCGTGGTTGTTGCGATGCTCGCGGTGAAAATTCTGGTTGGCTTCGTCCTGTCGCTGATCAAACGCCGAAACCTGCTCACCGGATTGCGTTTCGCGGTCGCCCTGGCCGAGGGCAGCGAGTTCAGCTTCGTCCTGTTCGGCGCTGCCGTGACCGCCGGCGTTCTGCCCAAAACCACGGCCGATCTCGCGACCCTCGCGGTTGCGGCCTCGATGATCGTAACCCCGCTGATCTTCGCCGCGATCGAGCAAGGCGTCATGCCACGTCTCGAAAAGCGGCCGCTGCCGACCGAAGACATCGCTCCCGACGTTGCGGCGCCGGTGCTCATCTGCGGGTTCGGCCGGGTCGGGCAGATCGTGGGGCGGCTGCTCTCGATGCAAAGGATTCCGTTCATCGCCCTCGATCAGAATGCCGGACATGTCGCATTCGTGCGGAAATTCGGCGCCCGCGCCTATTTCGGCGACCCCGCGAGACTCACGGTGT
>DASVGZ010000480.1:0-5183 GCA_036379275.1 Acidiphilium sp.
TGAAGGCCGGCCACGCCGCCAACATTTTCGCGCTCGACGCCTTGCGCCGGATCGGTCTGCAGCCCGCCGCGACGGTCTATGTGCAATCCGTCGTCGAGGAGGAATCGACCGGCAACGGCGCCCTGATGACCCATCTGCGCGGGTACAAGGCCGATGCGGTCCTGATCCCGGAACCGGAATACGAGAAGCTGGTCCGCGCGAATACCGGCGTTCTGTGGTTCGATGTCGAGGTGCGCGGAACGCCGGCCCATGTGCGGGAAATGTCCGACGGCACCAACGCGATCGACGCCGCCTGGCGCGTGATCGGCGCCCTGCGCGAAATCGAGGCGGACTGGAACGCGCGCAAGGTCGGACGGCCGCATTTCGAGACCGAAGCTCACCCGATCAATCTCAACATCGGCAAAATCGAAGGCGGGGACTGGGCCTCATCGGTGCCGAGCTGGTGCCGGATCAGTTGCCGGATCGCGATCTACCCCGGCATCGCCGCCGCCGATGCCGCAGGCGAAATCACCGAACGCATCGCCGCTTTCGCGCGGGCCGACCGGTTCCTCGCCAATAACCCCCCGCGCGTCACCTTCAACGGCTTCCATTCCGAAGGCTACGTGCTCGAACCCGGCTCGGAAGCCGAGGCGGTTCTCGGGCGCGCGCACGAGGCAATCATGGGCAAGCCGCTCGAAAACTTCATGACCGCCGGCTATCTCGATACCCGAGTCCACGCGCTTTACGACCGGGTTCCCGCCCTGTGCTACGGGCCGACCGCGCGCAACATCCATGCCGCCGATGAATGCGTCAGTCTCTCCTCCATCAAGCGGATCACCGGTGCCATGGCGCTGTTCATCGCCGAATGGTGCGGGCTCGAACCCATAAAACCCTGACATCGGGACTCTCGCTCCGCCGAACCATCAACCCACGAGGACCATGATGACCGACGAAGACTCCGAACTGGGACGATCCCTCCCCATCGCGATCAGGGTCTGGTTCGCGCTGGATTTCATCGTCTGCTGCTTCCCGCCGATCTATCTCGCCTTCAGCGGCCGCGGCTCCCTGCCGGGAATGCCGCTGTCGGTCGGCTACTTTCTTGCAGCCGGCCTGTTCGTAACCCTGAGCATCGTCGCCGCCTGGCGAATGAGTGCGTGACGCGCCGTGACATGAAAAGGGAAATGTCCAGATGCTCGTGACCTTCGGCGGCCTCGCGGCGTTCTTTGCCATCGTCGTGATCTATCTTCAGGTTTCCTACAGAAGAGACAAGGATTTCGGCGATTATGCGGTCGGTGGCCGCTCCTTCGGCGCGTTCTTCCAGTCGATGTCGTTTCTCAACACATGGTATCCCGGCGCGATCTTCATCGCATTCGGCGGGCTCGCCGTGCAGGCCGGCGTTCTGAGCTTCTACCTCCTGCTCTACAGCCTTCTGACCATCGTCGTGATGTATGCGATCTCGAACCGGGTCTGGCTCTGGGGCAAGCGATTCGACCTCTACACCCAGCCCGATCTGTTCGCGCTCCGCTACGACTCGAAGAACATCCGCCCGCTGATCGGCGTGATCGGCATCGTCTCCCAGTTTCCGTGGATCATCCTCGGCATGAAGGCGCTGGGAATGTTGTTTTTCTACATGGCGCTGACCAGAATGGATTTCGACATCGCCGTTCTGCTCGGCGTTGTGCTTCTGGTCGTCCGCCAGTTCTGGACCGTGCAGATGGGAATGCGCGGCGTGGTGATTTCGGACATGGTGCAAGGCGTCGTCTCCTATATCGGCGGCACACTGCTGATACTCGGCCTGATCGGCTGGCTGCTGATCTCGAAGAACGCGTCCTTTACCTCATTGCACACGGCACTGTTTTCGATCCCCGGCATCGGTTCGAAACAGGGGCCGCTCTACCTGTTCGCCCTGATCTTCACCGGCGCGCTCGGCGGCTGGTGCTGGCCCGGCATCTTCGTCCGGCTGTTCACGGCAAACAGTGTCGGCGCGATGAAGAAGGCAGCCGCGATCGCGGCGCCGATCTCGTTCATCTTCGCCGGCGCACTGATCGTGCTTTCGATGCTCGCCGCCAACATTCCGGCCGTTGCAAAAGCTCCTGATGCTGTCTGGTTCATCGTCAATCAGCAGGCCGGCGGCCTGATTCTTCTCGCTGCAGCGGGCATCATCATCCTTGCCTCGACCATGGGCAATATCGACGGCAACATCCAGTCCACCGGCGCGCAGGTCGCCAACGACATCTTCGGCAACTACATCGACCTCAGTGAGAAATCGAAAGTGGTGATCGCGAAGATCAGCATGATCGTGATCACCCTGCTCGGCGCCTGGATCGCAACCTTGAAAATGCCTGAACTCTTCAACGTCGCGGTGATCGGGTATCAAGGGATCATCCAGCTCGCGGTTCCACAATTTCTCGGCATTTTCTGGATGAAAGGCAACAAACAGGGCGCCTGGGCCGGAACCATCGCCGGCTTCGTCATCGCGGTCGCCCTGACGCTGTACTATCCGGAATTCATCGGTCCGCTCTGGGGCGTCACCTCCGGCTTCGTGGCACTTCTGGTCAATCTCGCCATCTATATTGGCTGCGCCTATGCATTTCCCCACACCAACAGCGAGGCCAGACGAATCCGCTCCCTGTTCGGCGCGGTCGAGAACACAACCGTCACTGCCGGATCGCAACCGATGTGAAACACGCAGCCCGGTCGCAACCGCACGTCAGCAAACAGCTTCGCCGATCGACTTGACCGTGCCCGCTCCGGTCGCGTCGTAGCCGGGAATTCCGTTCACCAGAGCGCGGAATGCCTCGCTACGCAACACATCGGCGAGGTCGGAAAAATTCTTCTGGTCGAGCATCTCCCGCTTGACCAGAAGATAGTATTCTTCAGTGAACATCGGAATGAACTGCAGCCGCAGCTTCGCCGCCGCCGCCTCGATGCCGAATCCGGCATCAGCCATGCCGCTGGCAACGGCCGCGGCAACCGCAAGATGGGTGAATTCCTCCGAATAGAAGCCGACGATATCCGCCCGGTCGATGCCCTGATCCTTAAGCATTTTCTCCAGCGCGAGCCGGGTTCCCGAACCGCGTTGGCGGTTGATGAAACGTGCCTTCGTCCGCACGACATCGGCGAGCGTGTGGATACCCATCGGATTGTCCGCGGGCACCATGAGCCCTTGCCGACGTTTGACGAAATGGATGAGCCGTTGCGCACGCGGCTTGAGCCAGGGCTGATACGCCTCGGCGACCCCGGTGCCGAGGCCACCTTCTGGAACGTGAAATCCCGCCATGTCACAACGGCCCTTGCACAGGGCGACGACACTGTCGAGGCTGCCCACGAACCGCACATCGAGCTTCGGCCCAGGCCTTGTGCGCAGAAGATCGCGCAGTTCCGCCAGCACCAGATCATGGCTCGCATAAAGACAGATCATCGGCTCCGGCTTGTCCAGAACGCCGCGAAGCTGTTGCTCAACCTCCGAAACGGCGCTTTCGAGGTGCGGCGACAACCGCGCCTCGATCCGCTCGCGCAGCCAGAGCAGATGCTCGCCCAGAGTCGTCAGATGGGTGCCGCGCCCCTGCTCTTTCACGACGAGCGGCTGACCGATACCGGATGACCACTTCGCGATCAGTTCCCAGGCCTGCCGATAGTGCAGCCCGACGCGCGCGGCGGAACTCGTCAGCTTGCCGGTCTCGCGAATCGCTTCGAGCAGCGTGAAAAGCTCCGGTTCGATCGGCTTGCGCGATTGCTGGCCGGCACTCCACACCAGATCGAGATGCAGCGTCGTGTCATCGTCAGACATATGAGCAATATTGCATATTGTGGCGCCGTTTAAAAGTTGTATTTTGAATACACTTAAATGCTAAACGTCATAGAAAAGATATGCGAAATATATCATATTTAAAAAAAGCCGAATCCACCTGTCGCGATACCGGGAGGTCGGCATGAAACCGAAGACGCCATGGAACGCCGAGCAGGCGTCCGCGCTGATCGAGGAACGCCGGCATGAAGCTGGCGCGGTTCTACCCGTCCTCCATGCCCTGAACGAGGAATTCGGTTACGTCGATCCTGCCGCGATACCGCTCGTCGCGCACGCGCTGAACCTCTCGCGCGCCGAAGTGCATGGCGTCGTCAGTTTCTACCACGATTTTCGCGCCGAACCTCCCGGAACCCACGTGTTGAAGCTTTGTCGTGCTGAGGCCTGCCAGTCGCTGGGCGCCGACGCACTCGCCGCCCGTGCCCGCGAGCAGTTGCGGATCGACTGGGGCGAAACCAGCGCCGATGGCCGGGTCACCCTTGAACCGGTGTTCTGCCTCGGGCTCTGCGCCTGCGCGCCGGCCGCGATGCTCGACGGCAAGGTCGTCGGCGGCCTCGATCAAGCTAGGCTCGATTCCCTTCTCGACAAGGCAAGACAGCCATGACCCGTCCCCGCATTTTCATACCGCGCGATTCCGGTGCGCTGGCTCTCGGCGCGGACGAGGTCGAGCGTGCGATCGCCGCCGCCGGCCATCGCCGCGGTCTGGACATCGAAATCGTCCGCACCGGCTCGCGCGGCCTCTACTGGCTCGAACCGATGATCGAGGTGGCGACGCCGCACGGGCGCATCGCTTACGGGCCCGTGAGTGATTCCGACATCGAGTCGCTTTTCGATGCCGGCTGGCTCGACGGCAACCCGCATCCATTGCACCTCGGCCGGCCGGAGGACATTCCGTTCCTGAAGCGCCAGACCCGTCTCGTCTTCGCGCGCTGCGGCATCGTCGATCCGCTCTCGCTCGACGATTATCGCGCTCACGGCGGCTGGCGCGGTCTGGACCGTGCACTGACGCTGGGTCCGGCAGAGACCGTCGAGGAGGTCGTCACGTCCGGACTGCGCGGACGCGGCGGCGCCGGCTTCCCGACCGGTATCAAATGGCGCACCGTCGCAGGGACAGCGGCGGCGCAGAAATACATCGTCTGTAACGCCGATGAAGGCGATTCCGGCACCTTCGCCGATCGCATGATCATGGAGGGCGACCCGTTCCTCCTGATCGAGGGGATGCTGATCGCCGGCATCGCCGTCGGCGCGACCAAAGGCTACATCTATATCCGTTCGGAATATCCCGGAGCGATCGAGACCTTCCGCCACGCCGTCGCGATCGCGCGCGCCGGGCATTATCTCGGCTCCGGCATCCTCGGCTCGGCCCATGCGTTCGATATCGAGGTCCGCGTCGGCGCCG
>DASVGZ010000481.1:0-5531 GCA_036379275.1 Acidiphilium sp.
CGCCGCGTTTCTTCAGTTGGGCGAGGCCGAGCTTGATCGGGTTGGAATCGTGGTCTTCGGCGACGCCGAACAGCAGGAACAGCTTCGAGCGCTCCCAGTCCGGCTCGCCGAATTCCCAGAACGCGCCACCCAGCGAATAGAGGCCCGCGGCGGCCATGTTGACCGAGCAGAACCCGCCATGCGCGGCGAAGTTCATCGTGCCGAACATCTGCGCGAAATAGCCGGTCAGTGCTTGCGACTGGTCGCGCCCGGTGAAAAAGGCAAGGCGATGCGGGTCGGTCGCGCGGATTTTCGCGAGACGGTCGGTCGCGATCGTCATCGCTTCCTCCCACTCGATCTCGACGAATTCGCCGGCGCCGCGCGGGCCGACGCGCTTCAGCGGCTTGCGCAATCGTGCTGGTGAGAGCGCGCTCATGATTCCGGCCGATCCCTTGCCGCACAGCACGCCGCGATTGACCGGGTGGTCGCGGTTGCCCTCGATGTAGCGCAGCTTTCCGTTCTTCAGATGAACCTTGATGCCGCAGCGGCAGGCGCACATGTAGCATGTGGTATAGGCGGCCTGGTCGCCGATGGGTTCGGCATAGGCAATGCGGTCTTCAGCCATGAGGGTACCTCTGCCACGATTATGACGGCGGCGGGCCGGTCCGTCCACGATGACGGTGCGATGGAACCGATCGGCCCAAATGATCGGTTCAGGGCGACCGGTTGCGCCGTGCCCGCCCGGCCCCGATCACCGCCTCCGCCAGCGCGTCGACATCCGCCTCCACGGTGCGGTGGTTGACGATGGCGGCGCGGATCGCGCGCTTCCCGCCGATCGTCGTGGTCGAAGGCACAAAGGCGCCGGCCTCCTGAAGGTCGGCGGCGATATCGGCATTGAGCGCGTCGAGGTCGCCGCCGCCGTCGTTGTAGCGGAAGCACACGACATTCAGCGCGACCGGGGAGAGCCGCTCCAGCGACGGTTCTTGGTCGATCCGCGCGGCGAGGCGCTGCGCCAGCGCGCAGGTCCGGTCGACGATCGCACCGAGGCGGTCCGCGCCATAACTCTGCACGGTCATCCAGATCTTCAGCGCCCGAAAGCCGCGCGACAGGTCGGGGCCGAGATCACACGGCCAGGGCGCGCCGCCGGCAAGGCCGCGCGCGTCGCTGACCAGATAATTCGCCTGCTGGGCAAAGGTGTCGAGCATCAGCCGGCGGTCGCGCACCAGAATGCAGCCGGAATCGTATTGCACCTGCGCCCATTTGTGGAAATCGAACGCGACCGAATCGGCGCGGCCGATCCCGGCGAGCAGCCCCCGCTTCGTGGGGGACAGCGCGGCGAGCGCGCCGAACGCGGCATCGGTATGGAACCACAGCCCGTGTCGGGCCGCGATCTCTGCCAGCGCCGCGAGATCGTCGACCGCGCCGGTATCCACCGTTCCCGCCGTGCCGGCGAGGAAAAACGGCGTCATCCCAGCATCGCGGTCGGCGACGATCGCCGTCTCCAGCGCCGCGAGGTCGATCCTGAAATCCGCGCCCACCGGAATCCGGCGCAACGCCTCGCCGCCAAGCCCGGCCATGTCGAAGGCGGCGGGAATGCAGCGATGCGCGCCCGCCTGCGCATAGCCCGTGAGTCTCGCGCCTCCCAATCCGCCTGTGCGCACCGTGGCGCCCATCCGGTGCCGGCGCGCGCAGAGCAGCGCGATGAAATTCGCCATCGACGACCCGGTGACCAGCAGCCCGCCGGTTTTCTCCGGCAGATCGAGCATTTCGGCCGCCCAGCCGATCACCTGCCGCTCGACCACGAGCCCGACATGGTCGCGCCCGCCGCAATTCTCGTTCAGGCCACCCACGAGAAGCTCCGCCAGCATCCCGACCGGATTGCCACCGCCCTGCACCCAGCCCATGAATCGCGGATGGGTATTGCCCGAGGCAAAGGGCGCGATGGTGTCGGCGAACGCCCGATAGGCCGCCTCGGCGCCGATGCCCGAGGCGGGCAGGGGAGCGGTGAACGCCTCGCGGTCAGCCTGCGTCATCCGCCGCCAGACCGGCCTGTCCCGCAGCTCGGCCAGCCGGTCGATCATGTCGTCCATCATCCGGTGACCGAGCGCGCGCAGCCCGGCCCAGTCCCCGGGATCGAGGGTGGTGTTCGTGTCTGTCATGATGGCGGGTTTATCGGCCCGGAACCTTGCCGGTTCAAGCCATCGGCTATGAACCGCGCCGGATGATGCCCTGGCCGAATTTTGCGCGCAGCGCATCCATCGCCTGCTGGCGTCTGGCGCGGCGCGGCGCGTCCCGGTCGACCAGATCGCCGCGATCGGCCTGCTCGGCGCTCGTCAGGCGGGACGCGCCGATGCCGATCAGCCGGAACGCCTCGCCGGAGGCGCGGATCAGCACCGGCTTCGCGGCTTCGAAAATGGTCTCGGGAAGCTGGGTGGGGGCTGCGAGCGGAACCGCGCGTGTATGAATCTGGAACCGGGCGGTCTTGAGTTTCAGGGTCAGCCCGGCGGCGGCGAGATTTTCCGAGCGCAGCCTGCGTCCGAGCTTTTCGCAAAGCGGCCGGAGTTCACGGGCGAGCCGTTCCGGGTCGGCGATATCCTCGTCGAACGTGGTCTCCGCGCTGATCGACCTGGTCGATCGCGCGGGGTCGATCAGCCGCGCATCCTCGCCGCGCGCGCGGGCGGCGAGCGCCGGTCCGTCATCGCCCAGCCGGGTGCGGGCAGTGCGCGGGTCGAGTGCGGCGAGCTGGCCGACCCGGGTGATGCCGAGTCCCGAAAGCTTCTGCACCATGCCCGGGCCGATGCCGGGCAGGATGCCGACCGGCTCCGGGGCCAGAATCGCGGCGGCGTCCGAGCCCAGAACAGCGAAGCCGCGCGGCTTGTCGCGTTCGGCGGCGAGTTTCGCGAGCAGACGATTGGTCGCCAGCCCGATCGACACGGTCACCCCTGCTTCGCGCTCCACCGTGCGGGCGAACCGGCTGAGCACCGAAGCCGGCTTCGCGCCGTGCAACGCCTCGGTGCCCGCGAGGTCGAGCACCGCCTCGTCGATCGAAAGCGGCTGGACCAGCGGCGTCAGCGTGTTCATCAGGTCGCGGATCCGCCGCGCCGTCGCGGCATATTTGCCGATATCGGGCGGGATCACGGTGGCATCCGGGCAGAGCTTCATCGCCTTGAACATCGGCATCGCCGACCGCACGCCGGAGAGCCGAGCGATGTAGCAGCAGGCCGCGACCACGCCGCGCTTTCCGCCGCCGACGATCACCGGCCGGTCGCGCAACTCCGGCCGGTCGCGCTTCTCGACGCTCGCGAAAAATGCGTCGCAATCGATATGGGCGATCGAGAGAATGGCGATTTCGGGATGCGCGGTCAGCCGGGTTCCGCCGCAGCGCGGGCAGGAAGCCGCGTTCGCAAAAATCGTGTCGCAATCCCGGCAGAGCGTGTCCATGGAGCGGACACGTCATATCACGCCGTCAGAGCGAGCGCACCAGTTGAACCAGACCGGACCATTGCTGCGCGAAATAACCGCCGGTCGCCATCGCCTCGGGCGCATCGTTGTCGCCGGTCGGCGGAAAGCCGCGGGTGAAATCGGCGGTGCGGAACAGCATGTCCCAGAACGGAAACACCGCGCCGTAATTGCAGGATTTCTGGCCGGCGGCGAGAATGCCGTGATGCGCGCGGTGGAACCGCGGCGAGACCAGAAGCCGCTCGCCGAGCCAGCCGAACGACATGCGGATATTGGCGTGGCTGAAACTTTCGACGAAGCGGAGCACCAGAACCAGCACGGGGAATTGCAGCGGCGGAATCCCGATCAGCAGACCCACCGCCACGAACCAGAGAAAGCCGATAATATCGTCGAGAATATGGTTGCGGTCGTCCGACCAGAAGGTCATCTGCCGTTGCGCGTGGTGCACGGCGTGCAGCGCGTACCAGACATCGAACCGGTGCGACAGCCGGTGCCGCCAGTAATCGGCGAAGTCGAGGATCAGCGCATAGAGAACGAAGGTGATCACCGGATGCCCGAATAGCGGCGGAATGATCGTCTCCAGCATCGGCGGAACATAGCCGTGATCGGCCAGGAACCCGTTGAGCTGAACCTGCACGGTGTAGAAAACCACGAAGGTCATCACCGGCAGAACGCCGACGCGGGCGAGGAAGGTGTAGAACACATCGACCAGAACGGTCTTCTTCTCGCCCCAGCGCTCGATCGGGAAACTGTGCTCCAGCGGAACGCACACCGCGTAGGCGACGATCATCTGGAGCACACCGTAGACGGCGACCAGGGTCCAGCCGAACGAAACGAACTCCCACTGCATCAGCCCGAGCCGGTAGAGCGCGGGCAGAACCGCGACCTGCTCGATCCAGCCGGCGAGATCGTTGAACGGATGGGCCAGGATGATCATCAGGCGAGCCGCATCGCCGCCAGGGCGGGCTGGTCGGTCAGCAGGGTGGAAATGAAAATCCCGTGCGGCGACCGCCCGACGGTGACCCGGTCGGTCTGCCCGGTCGCCGGATCGTGAATGCCGACTTCCGAGGAAAACCGCAGCGCGATCCAAAGCTTTCCGTCCGGCGCGAAGCAGAGATCGTCCGGCCCGCCGGACATCGGAATGCGCTTCACCGGATTGAGTGTGGTCGTGTCCAGCACGGTGAGCGATCCAGCGACCCGGTTGGTGACATAGATGTGCTTGCGGTCCGGCGTGAGGAACAGGTTGTGCGCGCCGCGATCGGTGACGATCCGGCGGATTTCCCTGCCGTCCTTCGGGTCCATCACGGCGACGTAGTTCCGTCCCATCACCGCGACCAGAACCACGCCGTCATGCCACATCACCCCGGCGGGCGTCTTGCCGACCGGTGCGCGCCAGCGTTCGGTCATGCTGACGAGATCGAAGGAAGCCAGAGCGTTCGAACCCTGAAGCGAGTTGAACATGATCCGGGAATCCGGCGTGAAGCTCAGATGGCTCGGCATCGAGCCGGGGCTGAACCGCTTCGCGAGTGTCAGCGTGTCCGCGTGATAGACATCGACATGGTTGAGCCTGAGGCAGTTGACCGCGAGATAGCGCCCGTCCGGACTGAACCAGAGCTGATACGGATCGGGGACCAGCTTGTGGCCGAGTTCCGCGCCGGTCACCGGATCGAGGAAGAACAGCGCGTTGCCCGAAGCATCGGCGATCAGCAGTTTCTTGTGGTCCGGGGTGAGCGCCCAGTGGCTCGGCTCGCGATAGGTCGGCACGTCGCGCAGAATTTTCCGCGTGATCATGTCGATCATCGAGACGGTGGCACCGCCGGAATTCAGCACCATGCAGAGCGGGGGTGTCGCGCCGGCGGCGCGCCCCGGAATGGTCGCGCCGGCGGCGCGCGCAAGGGCAGGCATCAGGGCGGGCAGGGCCAGCCCGAGAGCCGGAGCCGCGAGCAGCGCGCGGCGGGAGAGTGGAGCAGTCACGGTCATTCGGTGGATGGCCCTTCCTCGGCGTCGGCGAAAACCGCCCGCGCCCATGTGAAGAACGCGAGGCTAGTCGTTGCAATCAAGGTATTATCGGTGAATGATTGCACCGCGAAGGC
>DASVGZ010000482.1:0-3009 GCA_036379275.1 Acidiphilium sp.
CGCGTCCGGTGAATCGGCAAACAGCATTTTCAGCCCCGGTCCGTAGGCGACGACGACGACCTGAACCTTGTCGTCGCCCATGAATTTGAGCACGTTCTGGGCGTTGTTGAGGGCGAGCGTCCAGGTCTTCGGATTGTCCTCGCTCACCTGGATCACCAGATGGCGCGTCGCGAACTGATGCGGGTGCACGAAGATCGGGTGATCGAAATCGAAGTCGTTGAGCATCGACGGATTCGCCGAAGCCGGCCCGATTGCCAGGAAACCGAAGATCGCCAGCCCGAAAATCGCGGCGATCAGCCTTCGTGTTGCCGTCATGCCCGTCTCCTCGTCTTGCCGTTTCGTTTGGTGCGACAATAGAGCCGGTGGATGGCAAAATAAAGCGATCATGCAGCCAGAACGATCGCTCCGGCCAACTGGAGCAGGACCGAGATCGCGGCGAGTGCCGCGACGTTGATGTCGTACAGAGCGCCGAGCAGAAGGCTGCCGGCGAACCATGCGCTGCCGCGCACCAGATCGAACAGCCCGAATGCAGTGGCGCGTTCCGCCACGTCGGCCATGCCGCCGATCGCGGCCTTCAGGACCGAGCCCTGAACGCCCATGCCGATCCCCCATAAAATCGCTCCGGCCACCGCCGCGCCGAAGCCGCCGAGAAAGACAAGAGGAGTTGCGAATGCGGCAAGGCCGAGACCGATGGCAGGGGCAATCATGCCGCTCCGGTCGAACCAGATGCCGCCAGCCAGCGAAGCTGCGCCCGACGCACCCATGGCGATTGCGTAGAGAACCGGAATCCAGAGCGGCGACATCATTCCGGCACGGCCGAAATGAAACGCGATCAGGGCGAAATCGGCCGAACCCGCGGCAATAAGTGCCGAGGCGCCGGCAACGCGCCAGTAGGCGGGGCCGAAATCGAAGCGCCGGGGCAATCGGGTCTTGATGACCAGCCGTCCACGCGCGGAATGACGCGATCGTGCCGCGATCAGCACGGCGTAGCCGAGCGCCGCCGGGATCGCGAGAGCGGCGAAACCCTGACGGTAGACCCCGCCCAGTCCGAGAATCAGCGCAATGCCGAGCGGGCCGATCATCGCGCCGGTCTGATCCATCGCCTCGTGCAACCCGAAGCCCCAGCCAAGTCCTTTCGCCTCGGCGGCGCGCGCCAGCATCGCATCGCGCACCGGGGTGCGGATCGCCTTGCCGGTGCGTTCGAGAAGAAGCAGGAAAATCACCATCGGCAGGCCGCCGGCCAGTGCCAGAAGCGGCAGGGCGAACAGGTTGAACGCATAGCCGGCGAACATCAGCGGCCAGTAGCGTCCGGTGCGGTCGCCGACATAGCCGGAGACGAATCGCAGCGCATAGCCGATGAATTCGCCGAAACCGCCGACGAAGCCGACCAGAAGGCCGGATGCGCCGAACTCGGCGAGATAAGGGCCGGCGATGCTGCGCCCGCCCTCATAGGTCATGTCGCCGAACAGGCTGATCGTGCCGAGAAGCACGATGAAAACGACGGCGTTGCGGCGGATGCGGTCAAGGTTTGATGGTTCGTCCATGACCGCACCCGTTTGCCCCGTTGCGGGGCGGTCAGTAAATCCCCTTCTTCACCATCGGGGCCAGTTTCTCGATCATCGCGGCATCATCGGTGCCGGCGGCGGTGTTGGTGTTCATGCCCTGAAGCCCGAATTTTTTGGTGAGCACGCATTGCGCGACCGGCAGGAACCCTTGCAGATAGAGCTGCTGGTTGAGGGTGACGTTGATGTATCCGCTCTTGAGGCCGGCAATTGTCGCCGGCGCAAGGTCGATCCCGCCCACGGTGATCTGCCCCGGCTTCTTGCCCGCCTCCTTCAGCGCCTGCGGAATGAACGCGGTGACCAGACCGTGCTGGGTGCCGATTGCCTTGAGTTCGGGGTGCCGCTCGATGAACGCGACCAGAATCGGCACCGCGAGGGCCGGGTCGGAATTCACCTGATCCGAGATGTTGAGCGTGTAGACCTTCAGCCCGGCCTGTTGCAGCCCGTGCACCATGCCCTTCGCGGAGAGGCCGCGAATCCCTTCGGCGAACACGCCATAGACCAGCGCGACATCGCCTTTCGTCAGATGCCCGGCCTTGATCATCGCGTCGGCGGTGGTCTCGCCACCCTTGAACAGAAAGGTGCCGGCATAGCCGAAGCCGTTGGAGCGGTAGAGCGCCTCCAGCTTGTCCAGCGGGACGTTGCCGGCGGTCACCACGATTCCCTGTTTTTCAGCCTGCGCGACCAGAGGCATGAACGGCTTGTTGCCGGGATGACCCATGATCTCGATACAGTCGGGGCTTGCCGCCAGCGCCTGACGAAACTGGGCAATCATCGTCTGGGGCTGCCAGTCGGAATATTGTTCGATCAGCTTGACGCCGAAGGCTTTCGCGGCGTCCTTCGCGCCGATCTCGCGCGGCAGGGTCGAGGCATCGCCGGGGCTGCCGCCCATCTGGAAATACATGGTCAGGCCGGCACCGAGTTTCGCATCCGATGGCGATGCCGCCATCGCGCTTCCGGCGGCCAGCGCCAGCAGTGCGGCAGCGGCGCCGCGACACAGCATCGTCCGTGTTTTCATGGATCGTTCTCCCTTGATGATCGAGATTTATAGTTTTCCGGTCAGTTTCCGTTGCAGAAGGCGCAGCCGCGCCGGGTCGTCGAGCCCGATATGCAGCACCACGGCGCAGACGAAGACGAGGCCGACAATCACCTCGACCCAGAAGCCAGCAACCCCGGTCGCGACGATTCCGGCATCGAGCATTCCGATGATCAGCGCGCCGAAGAAGCTGCCCACCACCGTCGCGGTTCCACCGAACACCGAGGTGCCGCCGATGAACACGGCGGCGAGAGCCAGAAGCAGCAAGCCCTGACCCTGGGTTGGAAAATAGCTCAGGTTTTCAAGTGTCAGCAGAACGCCGGCGAAACCGGCGAGTGCGCCCATCAGGACGAACAGCTTGATCCGCTCGCGCACCGTGTTGATGCCGACCACCCGCGCGACTTCTCGCGA
>DASVGZ010000483.1:0-2986 GCA_036379275.1 Acidiphilium sp.
CGGCCGGGACATGCCATGCACGAGTGCGACCGAGGCGTTGGAGAAGGCGAGTCCGGCAAGGGTCGCGCCCAGCATCATCGCCTCGCGCGCGGCGCGGTTGCCCGGCTCGGCATACACGGTGCGCAGATTGGCGCCGATCAGTTTCATGGCGGCGCGGGCATAGGCGTCCGACACCGGATTGGCGCGGCGCGAGACGAAGGCTTCGAGCGCGTGGGTGAAGGCGTCGATCCCGGTATCGGCGGTGGTGCGCGGCGGAACGCTGAGGGTCAGTTCATAATCGACGATCGCGGCATAAGGCAGCGCGCCATAGCCGGTGATCAGCATTTTCTCGTCGCGTTCAGTATCGGTGATCACGGTGAAGCGGGTGGCTTCCGAGCCTGTGCCGGCGGTGGTCGGCACCGCGATGAGCGGCAGGGCGGGACGGTCGGCGGCAACCGGAACCTTGAAGTCACGCATTTTCGCGCCCGGTTCGGCGGCGAGCAGGATATCGACCGCCTTCGCGGTATCGAGCGACGAACCGCCGCCGAAGCCGATGATGCAGTCGAAATCGCCCGCGCGCGCGGCGGCGGTGCCGGCCTCGATCACGGTGTCGGTCGGGTCGGCCACGGTGTCGCTGAAAATCGCGTAGCGGATGCCGGCGGTGTCGAGCGGATCGGTCAGGCGGGCGATCAGGCCGAGCCTGACCATCATCGGGTCGGTAACGATCAGCGGGCGGGACACGCCGATGCGGTTCAGAACGTCCGCGATGCGGGCGACGGCGCCGCCGCCGATTTCCATCATGCGCGGCGCGGCGATGTTCATGTCCATCTCGTTCCCCTCCCTCGTTCTGCCGGAATTCTGGGCGCAAGCGGACGGGGATGCAAGGCTGGACATCGACGGCGACGGTTAGCTACGCTGATGTCCTTCATCCGTGGAATGTGAGCGGGATTCGCATGAGCGATGTGATCGGGCCGGACACCTTCAACGGCGTCGTCCTTTTTCTTCTCTGCTCCGTGCTGGCGATCGGGTTCGGGATCGTCTTCCTTGCCGGGTTGCTGCGCCAGCGCGAAACCCTGATCCGGCCCGCCTGGCCGGTCTGCCTCGTCAACGGGCTTCTGGCGTATTTTCTGTTCTACGGGCTGGATGCCGGCACGTTCCTCGGCATGAATTTCGACCCGGACGTTCTGTTCCTGCCTTGGCTGGCCCTGTGCGGCGTCGTATACTGGCTGTTGCGCAGACGAGCGCTGCGGGAACGAGGCCGGGACGACTACGACCGGATTTGACGTAGAGGTGTGGTTTAACGTCTCCATGACGTAATCCTTCGACATCGCAATTCCTTTGTAAAAATTCCGACGATTCACCGGACAGGATTCCCTTGTCCGCCGTCGGGATTTGCACGGAGATTGCGATGCTCAAAACCCACGCTCCTTTCCTTTTCCGCTCTTCCCAGGAGGCAACCACCATGCTCGGCTGCTCCCGTCACGATGCCGCCCATGCGGCGTTTCGCGCCGTCATCGGCGCCGGCGCCGGATTCGACCTCGCGCATCTGCCCGTCACGATCGCAGGCCGCGACTATGCCGCGTCTTCGCGCGTGATGCCGTCCGGCACCATCGTCATCGAACTCGACGTTGCCCCGTCCGGCCTCACTCCGCGCGTGATCACCGGCGCAGCCCTGCGTGCGGGGCTGCTCATGGCGCGGGCGCGCAGCGGGAGGGCCGCGCGATGAGCCGGATGGTGGAGCGTCTACCCTCGTGGTTCTCTGTCGACGCGGACGACCTCGATGCCAAGCAAAAACCAACCCATGCCGACGTGGAACTCCAGATCGCTTACGCATACAATGTGATCCGCACGATCGAACCGAACTCGAACGAGGCAGAGGCCGTACTTGGCTGGTTGGCGCGCAACCGGGAGCGGTTGAAGCTGAACAACCGGTTATTCACTTCGGGAGATGCCGGTCGCGGCCAGGAACCCCGACGACTTACCGGGCCAATCAGCATCACGCGCTGGAAGCGGCTGAAGGTGACCCTGCGCGCACGAGTAAAGCGACGGCAAGCCAAGCCGGCGAGTGAGTTGACGATCGGACTTACCGCCGTGACCGGAGCGCTCGGGCTGGGCGGGCTGGACGCGGCGCTGTTCCACCTCATCTACCGCTACAGGCTCGACAACCATTTCGAGCGATTGCTCGACGGGCTGGCAGAGGCGCAGGGCAGGAACTCGGTCCTGCGGCGCTACCCGGACCTGTTCGCGCTGCTGATCGGCGGCAATGCGAGCGAGATCAACCTGCGATTCCGCGCCGATGCGCCGCTGATCGACAGCGGGGCGCTTCGGGTCGACGAGGATGGCGATATCCAGGTGTCATCGCGGCTGGTAGTGCTGATCGAGGCCTGCGCGGCCAACGACACGGATGTTCGCGCCGAGTTGCTGGGCCGCCCAAGAAAAGCCAGTCTTGACTGGGCCTCGTTCCGGCATCTCGGCGAGGCGATCGAGATCGCGCGGCGCGTCCTGATCAAGGCCGTCGCGGGCGGCGAACGCGGCGTGCATGTGCTGTTCTACGGCCCGCCCGGCACCGGCAAAACCGAATGCGCGGCGAGCCTCGCCGACTCACTGGGGCTGAAGCTGCACGTCATCGGCGAGAACGGCCCCTCGGGTCGCGAACCTTCGCGCGGCGACCGGCTGTCGGACCTGCTTCTGGCGCAGCGGCTTGCCGGCGATTCGGGCGACACGCTCTATCTGTTCGACGAGGCGGAGGATCTGTTCCGCCCGCGCGCCTACGACCGCGAACCGGACCCGAAGATCTTCGTCCACCGGCTGCTGGAGACCGCGAAGGTGCCGATAATCTGGGCGGCCAACGACATCGAGGCGTTCTCGCCAGCGGTGCTGCGGCGGATGACCCAGTGCATCGAAGTGCGTCTGCCGCCGCAATCGCGCCGGGCGGAACTCTGGCAGGATCTGGCGGAGGCGGAAAACGTCGAACTGGATGCCGCGACCGCGCTGCGGCTGGCGCGGC
>DASVGZ010000484.1:0-2221 GCA_036379275.1 Acidiphilium sp.
TCGGCAACCAGCGGAAGTCCGCCATGCTTTTCCGCATCGCGCGCCGCCACGTTGAGGTGCAGGATGCGCCGCCCCTCCGCCGTAAACAGGGCGCGGGAGCCGGTGGTGAAATCCTGCAACCGCGTGCCGATGGCGAGGATCAGGTCCGCCCCGGTGGCAAGCGTATTGGCGGCGGATGCGCCGGTCACGCCGATGGAACCGGCATTGAATTCATGCCCGAACGCCAGCGCGCCCTTGCCGGCCTGGGTCTCGGCGACCGGAATGCCGTGCCGTGTGGCAAAGCCGGCGAGAGCCGCGCACGCGCCGGCATAATGCACACCACCGCCGGCGACGATCAGCGGGCGTCGCGAACCTTGCAGAATGCGCGCGGCATCTTCGGCCTCTCGCCGGTCCGGTTCGGGCGTGCGGATGCGCCGCACCCGCACCTCGAAAAATGCTTCGGGATAATCGAAGGCTTCCGCCTGCACGTCCTGGCAGAACGCGAGGGTTACCGGGCCGCATTCGGCGGGATCGGTCAGCACATCAAGCGCGCGGGGCAGGGCGGTGAGCAATTGCTCCGGGCGGGCGATCCGGTCGAAATAGCGCGAGACCGGGCGGAAACAGTCGTTGGCGGATACCGTCGCGTCGCCGAAATCCTCGATCTGTTGCAGCACCGGGTCGGGCCGGCGGGAGGCGAACACGTCGCCCGGCAGAAGCAGCACCGGCAGCCGGTTGGCGTGGGCGAGCGCCGCCGCCGTCACCATGTTGAGCGCGCCGGGGCCGATCGAACTGGTGCAGGCCATCATGCGCCTGCGGTTGTTGGCCTTGGCATAGGCGATCGCGGCATGGGCCATCGCCTGCTCGTTATGGGCGCGGAAAGTGGGCAGACGGTCGCGCGCGGCGAACAAAGCCTCGCCCAGCCCGGCGACGTTGCCATGGCCGAAGATCGCCCAGACCCCGCCGAACAGGGGCAGGTTCCCGGTATCGGCCGCGACGCGCTGGGCGGCGAGGTAACGCACCAGCGCCTGTGCCGCGGTCAATCTCAGCGTCGCCATCGCGTTCCCGTTCCACCGTGTTGTGGTTGGCCGCCATGAAACACCGAATTCGAATATCATGCAATAGTGGAAAATTTATTCTGAATCTGCGCGCAACCTCTTGACCGTTTCTGGAAAATTCATTCTATTTCGAAGATGGACGACTCTCAGCCGGATGCCGGGCCACCGCGCGATTTCGAGGCACTGCGCAATAGGATTCTGGAACGGCACGGGGCGATGCCGAAGCGTCTGGCTCAGGTCGCGCGCCACGCGCTCGACCACCCGGACCGGATGGCCCTGTCGACCGTCGCGGAACTCGCCGAAGCCGCTTCGGTGCAGCCGTCCACCCTGGTGCGGTTCGCCCAGAGCCTCGGGTATTCCGGGTTTTCCGAATTGCAGAGTGTGTTCCGTGCCCAGTTGCGCGACCGCTGGCCGGACTATCGCGAACGCCTTGCCCGAGTGAAGGACGAGAGCGGCACCGAGCCTGCCCGGATTCTCGACCGGTTCATCGACACAGCCGCCCGTTCGGTCGCCGATCTCGGCCGCACCATCGTTCCCGGCGAGTTCGATGCGGCGGCCACACTGCTCGCCCGCGCCGCCCATGTCTATATTCTCGGCCAGCGGCGGGCGTTCCCGGTTGCGTCCTATCTGGCCTATGCGCTGGGTAAGCTCGACTTTCCGGCGATCCTGCTCGACAATGTCGGCAGCATGGCGGATGTCCAGGCCGGGCGGATCGGTCCGGCCGATACGCTGATCGCGATCAGCTTCAACCCCTATACGCCCTCGACCATCGATCTCGTCCGCTTCGCGGCGCAGCGCGGCGCCGCGATCGTCGCGATCACCGATTCGGTGTTCAGCCCGGTCTCGGCGGAAGCGCGGGCGCGGCTCGAAGTGGTCGAGGCCGACCACGGCGCATTCCGCTCGCTGTCCGCCACCATGGCGCTGGCAATGGCACTGGCGATCGCCAGCGCCGAGGTCAGGGACGCCGGATAATTCAGGCGCCAGGAATCAGGCGGCAGGGCGGGCGAGCACACCGCGCCTGATCTGATCCTCTTCGATCGAGAGGAACAGCGCGCGGAAATTGCCCTCGCCGAAACCTTCATCGCCCTTGCGCTGGATGAACTCGAAAAAGATCGGCCCGACCACGGTCGCCGAGAAAATCTGAAGCAACACCCTTGTCATCTGGCCTTCCTTCGCGCCGACCGCGA
>DASVGZ010000485.1:0-6241 GCA_036379275.1 Acidiphilium sp.
CGGCCGAAGCCGCAGAACTGCGCGTAGGAGGAATCGCCGAGCGCGAGGACCGCGAAATTCAGCCCGTCGAGCTTCGGCGCGTCTTCGGCGAGCAGCGCGCGCTGGAACGGGGCGGCGCGCTGCGGCGCCTCGCCCTCGCCCCAGGTGGCGGCGATGACCAGAAGATTGCCGGCATCCTTCAGTGCGGCCGGGGTGGCGTCCGCCATGTCGAGCACCTTGACCGCGAAGCCACGCTTCTGGGCGTCGCGCTTGGCGGCGCCCGCCAGCGCCTCGGAATTGCCGGATTCGGTCGCGAACAGGATGGTGAGCCTGGTCTTGACCGCGGGCGCGGCGGGGACCGCCGTCTGTTCGGCTTTCGAGGCGTCGATCCCCGCGAGGAAGCCCGCGAGCCAGGCGCGCTGGACCACGGACGCGCCGGCGATCACCCGGTCGAGCGCGGCGATTTCCTCCGGCGCGAACGGAGCGGTGCGGGGCAGAAGGGCGGATTTGGTCATGTCGGTCAGCCTCGGGCGGAAACGGAATCGGAAAGGACGGGTTCGAAATTCGGGGCGGAGGAATCGGTGTCCGGACACAGCATCGCGCCGATCCCGACGACCGGGCCGATGACGATGAGGGTCGCGGCCGGCGGCAGGGCGCGGGCGGTGGACGCCGCCTCGGCCAGGGTGGTGCGGACGATGCGTTCGTGCGGTGTGGTGGCATCGAGCAGGAAGGCGACCGGCTCGTCGCGGTCGCGGCCGGCTTCGATCAGCGTGGCGGCGATCGTCCCGATCCGGTTGCGCGCCATGTAGAGGACCAGCGTGTCGGCGGCGCGGGCGAGGGCGGCGAAATCGGCTTCTCCGCCGTCCGGTCCCGCCTCGCCGGTGGCGAAGACGGCGCTGCGGGCGATGCCGCGATGGGTGATCGGCAGAAGTGCCGAAGCGGTGCCGCCGATGCCGGCGGAAATGCCCGGGATCACCCGGAAGCCGATGCCGGCGGCGGCGAGGGCGAGGCATTCCTCGCCACCCCGGCCGAACACGAACGGATCGCCGCCCTTGAGCCGGAGCACGCGATGCCCGGAAGTGGCGAGAGCGATCATCCGGGCATTGATCGAAAGCTGAGGCGTATGTTCGCCGCCCGCTCGCTTGCCGGCCGGGATCAGCGTGGTGGCGGCAGGAGCCAGGGCGAGAATTTCCGGCGAGACCAGCGCATCGTGCAGGATCACGTCGGCAGTGACGATGGCATGGTGCGCCGCGAGCGTGAGCAGGCCGGGGTCGCCGGGGCCGGCGCCGGCAAGCCAGACGGTGCCGGGGACGAAATCGGGATGGTGAAGGGTCATAGCCAGTTCCGTTCGGCGGCGATGGCGGCGATTCGTTGTGCGGCGACCGGCATCGGCACACCGTCGCGCCGCCAGTCCGCGCGCAACGCGCTGATTTCGGCGACCCGCCCCTGCCATTCCGGGCCGTAGCGCCGTTCGATATCGCGGCGGATCACGCTGGCGAGGCCGGGCGCCCGGCCATTGGTGGAGACGGTGAGCAGGAGATCGCCGCGCCGGATTTCGGCGACCGAGTGGAAATCGCAGAGTTCGGGAACGTCCTCGACATTGACCAGAATTTTCGCCGCGCGAGCGGCACCGGCGAGGGCTTCGGCGCGGTCGCGCCGAAGGCCGGCAATCCAGAGCGCGTGAAGCGAGGCGAGATCGGCGGCGCCGGGCAGCGACCGGCGGAGCGCGGTTCCGGCGGCTTCGGCAAGGGCATCGTCCGGCGAATCGGCGAACAGGAGGATATCGCTGGCGCCGCCGGTGCGCAGCGCGGCGAGCCGGCGCAGCGCGAGCGGGCCGTTGCCGGCCACCGCGAGCCGGGCGAAGCGTGGATCGAGGGCGACCGGAATCATGCCACAACAGGCTGGGCGACGCGGCGCAGATAGGGCAGGTCGGTCGTGAGCGGTGCGCCGAACCGGGCGAGCACCTCCGCATCGGCGAGATGCGGCGCCGCGATCACCGGCTCGCCCTTCCGCCAGTTCGCCGGGGTGACCACCGGCTCGGCGTCGGTCAGGCGGAGCGCGTCGAGCGCGCGAAGGATTTCGGCGAAGTCGCGGCCGATCGCATTCGGGTAGCTCTGGATCAGCCGGACGACATTGTTCGGGTCGATGATGAAGGTGACGCGCACCGTCTGCGTCGTCGTCGCGTTCGGGTGGATCATGTCGTAGAGGTGCGCGACCTCGCGGTCGTGATCGGCGATGATCGGGAAGGTCGGGCGGTGACCGGACACCGCCGCGATGTCTTCCGCCCAGGCGGCATGGCGTTCCGGCGTGTCGACCGAGAGCCCGATCAGTTTCGCGCCGCGCGCGGTGAATTCGGGCGCGAGCCGCGAGGCCTCGCCGAGTTCGGTGGTGCAGACCGGGGTGAAATCGTGCGGATGGGAGAACAGGACGGTCCAGTTCGCTCCCTTCCAGGCGTGGAAGCGCAGCCATCCCGCGGTCGAGATCTGTTCGAAATCCGGGGCGATATCGCCGATACGAAGCGCCATGCCAACCTCCTTGCGGCACCAACCTGCCTGCCGGACGATATAGGCCAGGGAGCCGATGCAGGAAAATGATTTTCTTTGAAACAAGCGAATTTTCGACAAAATAAGATTTCTTTTTTATTTATGTCGGGATATACCGAATGATGATGCCATGAAAGATGGAATTTGGAGAATGGATGCGAGCGATCATCCGGCCGGGAAAGAGCCCTCGGCCGTGCTGGACAATATCGACCGGGCGATCCTGCGGCTGATCGCGCGCGACGCCACCATCCCGCTCGCCGCCATGGCAAAAGAGGTCGGGCTGTCGGCGACCCCGTGCTGGAAGCGGATCAAGCGCATGGAGGAGGCGGGGATCGTCACCGGGCGGGTCGCCACCCTGTCGCCCGAGCGGCTCGGCTATCCGGTCTCGGTGTTCGTCTCGGTGGAAACCTCGGATCATTCGGCGACGTGGATGACCCGGTTCGCCGGCGTGGTGGCGGAGATGCCGGAAATCGTCGGCGCGTGGCGGATGAGCGGCGATGTCGATTATCTTCTGCACGTGATGGTGCCGGACATTCCCTCCTACGATGCGTTCTACCGGCGGTTGATCGCGGCGGTGCCGCTGCGCAATGTCAGCTCGCGCTTCGCGATGGAGCGGATGAAGTCGAGCCCGCCCCCCATCTGACCGGGAAATTTTGCTCGGCGGAGATCTGGCGGCGACACGGTGGTTTTTCGCTCCGCGAGGGGAGGTGTGTTGCCATGCGTCATTGTCGGTTCCGGCCGCAATGCTCTACAGCCTGATGGTCGAGAAGTGTTCAGACACCGCCCGGAGCCCGCGCCGAATGTCGATGTACATGACCTATCTGATGCTGTTCGGGGCGATTCTGAGCGAGGTGGCCGGCACCTCGTTTCTGAAGGCGTCGAACGAGTTCAGCCGGCTCACGCCCTCGGTGCTGACCGTGATCTGCTATGGATTTTCGTTCTACATCCTGTCGATCATCGTGCAGGCGATGCCGGTCGGAATCGTCTATGCGATCTGGAGCGGCATGGGGATCGTCCTGATCTCGCTGATCGGCTGGCTCGTGTTCCGCCAGGCGTTGAACTGGCAGACGGTCGTCGGGCTCGGGCTGATCATCGCGGGGGTCGCGGTGGTCAACCTGTTTTCGGCGAATATCCGCCATTGACCGGACTTTACCGGGTGAGCCGGTGCAACGGCCATGTCGATTCCATACAAGACCCCCGGTCAGCGCATATCTAGATTTCCACAAGCCCGGGGGTTGTTCCCGAACGACGGCCGGCCGGGAGAAAAAACAGGCGCGATCAACCGCGTCTGCATACCCAGGAGGAAATATGAAACGCTTAGGTTTGGCGATTGCCGCCGCGTCCGTCGCTTTCAGCTTCGGCGTGGCCCATGCCGCGGACAGCGCCTCGTGCAAGACGATCCGCATGGCCAATGTCGGCTGGACCGACAACGAGGTCCAGAACGCGGTGTTTTCCAACGTGGCCAAGGCTCTCGGCTATCAGACCACGGTCAACCTCTACTCCGTGGAAGTCGTCTATCAGGGCCTGAAGAACAACAAGCTCGATGTCTGGCTCGATGACTGGACGCCGTCGAACGACAAGATCTCCGCACCCTACATCAAGGAGAAGGCGATCGACCTGATGGGGCCGGATCTGACCGGCGCGAAATACACCCTTGTGGTGCCGACCTACCTGTATAACGAGGGGCTCAAGAGCTTCGCGGATATCCACAAGTTCGCCAAGCAGCTCAACCACAAGATTTACGGCATCGAGCCGGGCAACGACGGCAACAGCCACGTTCTTGCGATGATCAAGGGCAACAAGTTCGATCTCGGCGATTTCCATCTGGTGCAGTCGAGCGAGGCCGGAATGCTCGCCGAGGTTTCCCGCAAATATCCGCAGAAGAAGGCGATCGTGTTCCTCGGCTGGGAACCGCACCCGATGAACGTCGAATACAGCATCAAGTATCTTTCCGGCGGGCACGCCTATTTCGGCCCGAACGGCGGAGCGGCGACGATCTACATCAATACGCGGTATGGCTACGCCAAGGACTGCCCGAATGTCGGCAAGCTGCTGAGTCAGTTCCGCCTGACCGTCGATGACGAGAGCAAGATGATGTACAAGGTCGATGTCAAGCACGAGAAAGCCGAGGCGGTCGCGGCCGAGTGGCTCAAGGCGCATCCGGCCTGGGTGAAGTCCACGCTCGACGGCGTGACCACCTTCGATGGCAAGCCGTCGGATGCCGCGGTGCAGGCATTGCAGGCGGGCTGAGGAGGTTGGCGATGCGGCGGCGGCTCGGGCAGGAAACGGGAGTTTCCGGCTCTACCCCCCTCCGGCGATGCCCGGGTTCGATCCGGGTCGCCGCCGTGGATGATCTGTCACGAGGATCGCGGTCATGAACATTCTGACTCAGGCGGAAAACTGGATCGCGGTTCACGCCATCCCGGTCGGCCTCTGGTCGCGCGAGTTCATCGACTTCATCAATCACTACTTCGCCGGATTCTTCAACGCGCTGTCCAGCGGACTGGGCTTCCTGATCGACACCACGACCGCCGGGTTGCAGGTGGTGCCCGGTCTTGTCCTGATCGTGATTTTCACGGCGCTGACCTTTTACTTCAAGAAATCCTGGAAGCTGGCGCTGTTCGTTTTTCTGGCGCTTCTGTTCGTGCTCAACCAGGGCTACTGGGAGCGGACGCTGGAGACGATCTCGCTGATCGTCTACGCGACCATCGCCTGCATGGTGATCGGCGTGCCGATCGGTATCGCGGCGGCGCACCGGCCGGCGCTCTACCGGGCGATCCGGCCGATTCTCGACATGATGCAGACCCTGCCGTCTTTCGTCTACCTGATTCCGACGCTGGTTCTGTTCGGGCTCGGCAGCGTTCCCGGCCTGATCTCGACCATCGTGTTCGTGGTGCCGACGCCGGTGCGGCTGACCTATCTCGGCATCGTCAATGTGCCAAGGCCGCTGGTCGAGGCCGGGCAGGCCTTCGGTGCAAGCAAGCGCGAACTGCTCTGGAAGGTCGAGATTCCGGCGGCGCTGCCTTCGATCCTGGCCGGGCTCACCCAGGTCATCATGCTGAGCCTGTCGATGGTGGTGATCGCGGCGCTGGTTGGCGCGGGCGGGCTCGGCGAACCGGTGGTGGAAGCGATGGAGACCGTTCAGATCGGCAAGGGATTCACCTCGGGCCTCGCGATCGTGGCGGTCGCGATCATTCTCGACCGGGTCTGCCGCCCCAACAAGGAGCGGGGATGACGCGATGACAACCGCGGTACAATTCGACAAGGTCGATATCCTGTTTCCCGGCGTAACCGATCGTTCGGCGCGCGGCCGGATCGAGGCCGCGCTCAAGGCGCTGGATGCCGGCAAGACGCGGAACGAACTGATCGCCTCCAGCGGTGTCGTGGTCGGCGCCGCCGATGTCAGTCTGGAGATCGAGCAGGGCGAGATTTTCGTGCTCATGGGCCTGTCGGGCTCGGGCAAGACCACGGTTCTGCGTGCGGTCAACGGGCTGAACCAGATCAGCCGGGGCAGCGTGCGGATCAGTCATGGCGACGGGTTCGTGGAGATGCGCAATCCCGACCCCGACACGCTCCGGCGCCTGCGCAACGAAGTGGTTTCCATGGTGTTCCAGCAGTTCGCGCTGCTGCCATGGCGGACCGTGCGGCGGAACGTCGAACTCGGGCTCGAATTGCGGAAAATGCCTTCGGCCGAGATGAAAAAACGGGTCGATGAGTGG
>DASVGZ010000486.1:0-2448 GCA_036379275.1 Acidiphilium sp.
CGATCATGCAAATTCTCGGCGACCAGCGTATGGACGAGGCCGAGCATCAGCGCGGTGTCGGTTCCCGGCACGGTGCTGACCCATTCGGCGCCGGCTTCCTCGGGCAAGTCGCCGCGCAGCGGGCCGACCAGAACGAACTCGCAGCCCCGGGTGCGGGCGCGCGCCATCGCCCCGCGCTCGATATGCCGGCTGATCCCGCCACCCGCGATCATGCTGTTCTTCAGCGCCATGCCGCCGAACGCGATCACGATCTCGCTGTGTCCGGCGATCTGCTCCCATGACACGTTGCGTTTGGTGATGTCGTCGGCCTTGCCGATGATGTGCGGCAGAAGCGGCGTCGCGGCGCCGGAGCTGTAGCTGTTGACCGAGCGGACATAGCCGCCGAGCGCCGTGTTCAGAAACCGGTGAATCTGGCTTTGCGCGTGATGGAACCGTCCCGCGCTCGACCAGCCATAGGAACCGCCGACCACCGCGCCCGGCCCGTGTTTGTCGCGCACGCGGGCGAGTTCGCCGCCAAGCCGGTCGATCGCTTCAGCCCACGACAGGGCGACGAATTCGTCCCGCCCGCGCCGCTCATCCGGGCCCGCGCCGTTCTCCAGCCAGCCGCGCCGCGCCATCGGCTGTGCGATCCGCGCCTTGTGCCGGAGTGCGGTAGGGAAGTTCTCAATGATCGCGTTTGGATCGGGGTCGCCGGCATAGGGGCGGACGGCGAGTTCGCCATCCTTGAAGCGCGCGGAAAACACACCCCAATGGGCGGAATGCGGCAGAAACCCGTCCGCGAGATCGAGTTTCGGTGCGTCGAACCCATCCATCATGACGAAACCCCGTTTCAGCTTCAGCCGATTTTATTCAGCCTAGACCGGCTCCCGCCGCGACGCAAAGCAATGCGATGCGTCCGGCGCTGGTGCGGCATGTTGCATTCGCGGTTCCCATGACCTATATCAGTATTCTAAATACGTATTTAGAAAAAGCCGGACAGACCGATCCGGCCGCAAGACCAACAGGGTTTACCGACCGGAAAGGACTGTTCCCATGCCGATGATCTGCAATGTGGTGAAGGGAAAACTGAGGGCGATGACGGGCAACAGCGAGCTCGGAATGCACATCGCCGGGGTGAAGCCGACCAACCCCGAAATCAGCACCCTGGTTCCGATGTTGGTCGGCGGCATCGTGATCGTCATTCTCGGCTGCGTTCTGGGCCTCGTGTTCTACTGATATCCTGAACCACTACCGCGCAAGGCGCGCGATCAGGGACGAGGTGTCCCACCGATTGCCGCCCATCGCCTGCACATCCGCGTAGAACTGGTCGACCAGCGCGGTTACCGGCAGCCGCGCGCCGGTGTTGTGCGCCTCGGTGAGGCAGATCCCCAGATCCTTGCGCATCCAGTCCACCGCGAAGCCGAATTCGAACTGCTTGGCCGCCATCGCCTTCCAGCGATTCTCCATCTGCCAGCTCTGTGCCGCGCCTTTCGAGATCGCGCCGACCACGGTCGCGACATCGAGCCCCGCCGCCTCGGCGAAATGCAACCCTTCGGCCAGCCCCTGCACCAGCCCGGCGATGCAGATCTGGTTGACCATTTTGGTGAGCTGCCCGCTGCCCGATCCGCCGATATGGTTGATCGCCGCGCCGTAGCAGCCCATCACCGGCTTCGCGCGTTCGAAATCGCCGGCCTCACCGCCGACCATCACGGTCAGCCTGCCATTCTCCGCTCCGGCCTGGCCGCCGGAGACCGGGGCGTCGAGGAACCCGAATTTCCGTTCGCGCGCCGCTGTATCCAGTTCGCGCGCGATCATGGCCGAGGCGGTGGTGTGGTCGGCGAACACTGCGCCCGGCTTCATCCCGGCGAAAGCGCCGTCCGCGCCAAGGGTCACCGCACGCAGATCATCGTCGTTGCCGACACAGGAGAACACGAAATCGCAATCTTGCGCGGCGGCTTTCGGTGTCGGCGCGTGGTTGCCGCCATGCTTCTCCACCCAGGTTTCGGCCTTCGCCGCAGAGCGGTTGAACACCGTCACCGCGTGGCCGGCGGCGGCCAGATGCCCGGCCATCGGAAATCCCATCACGCCGAGACCGATGAATGCGACTTTCGCCATGAATCTTCTCCCCTTTTATGTGCTTGCGCCCGCCACGCCCCGGGCGATCATCGCCTCGATCTCGGGACCGGAATAGCCGAGTTCGGCCAGCACATCCCGGCTATCCGCGCCCGGCGCCGGCGGGTTGCGGTGCGAAGCCGGCCGTTCGCCGCCCATGCTGATCGGCAGGCCCGGCAGTTCGGTTTGCCGCCCGTCCGGCAGCGTCACCGGAACCAGCCCGCCCGACTCCCGCAAATGGCGGTCGGCGAACAGGTCGGCGGGCCGGGCGATCGGCGCGAAGGGCAGGCCGAGCCGCTCGCAGCGCGCGGCGAGTTCGGCCTCGGTCAGTCGCGCGAACACCCCGGCGATCACCGG
>DASVGZ010000487.1:0-2961 GCA_036379275.1 Acidiphilium sp.
CGGTTTCGGTGCCGACCGGCAATTTCGGCAATGTTCTGGCGGCTTGGGCGGCGAAGCGGATGGGGCTGCCGATCGGCCGGTTCATCGTGGCGAGCAATGCGAACGACATTCTCGCGCGTTTCCTTGCCGCCAACGACATGAGTGCCGAGGGCGTGGTCGAGACGCTCTCACCCTCGATGGATATTCAGGTGAGTTCGAATTTCGAGCGGCTCCTGTTCGAGGCGCTGGGCCGTGACGCGGCGGCGACCGCGCGGACCATGGCGGATTTCCGCACGACCGGACGAATGACGGTCGCGGAACCGGTCTGGCGCGCGGTGAAGCGCGATTTCACCGGATTTTCGCTCGACGATGATGCGACCCTGGCCGAAATCGCGCGGATCCGGCAGGACACCGGCTATATCGCCGATCCGCATACCGCGATCGGGATTGCCGCCGCGCGCGCCTGCGCCCCGGTGGGAATGCCGGTGGTCGCTGCGGCGACCGCTCACCCGGCCAAGTTCCCCGATGCAATGAATCGCGCGATCGGCATCAGGCCGGGGCTGCCGGAACGGCTCGGCGACCTATATCATCGTCGTGAGATCTTTCAGCGGTCCAGCGCCCACCTCGCCGAGGTGGAGGCGCTGGTCCGCAACTTCGCGCACAGGAACAACGCATGACCGATGGCGTCCAGATCACCCGCCTCGATTCCGGCCTGACCGTTCTGACCGAACGGATGGAGCGGGTCGAAACCGTGTCCTTCGGCGCCTATGCCGGGGTCGGCACGCGGCACGAGACGGCGCCGGAAAACGGCGTGTCGCACTTCCTCGAACACATGGCGTTCAAGGGCACCGAACGGCGCAGCGCCGCCGGGATCGCCGAGGCGGTGGAGGATGTCGGCGGCCATATCAACGCCTACACCTCGCGCGAGCAGACGGCCTTCTACATCAAGATGCTGAAGGAGGATCTGCCGCTCGGGGTCGACATCATCGGCGACATCCTCTGCCATTCGACCTTCGATCCGGCGGAATTCGAGCGCGAGCGCGGGGTGATCCTGCAGGAGATTGGCCAGGCGAACGACACGCCGGACGATATCGTGTTCGACCATTTCCAGCTTGCCGCCTATCCCGACCAGCCGATGGGCTGGCCGGTTCTCGGCACCGAGGCGATCATCCGCGCGCTCAGCCCCGACGCGCTGCGCCGCTACATGCGCACGCATTATACCCCGGAGAACATCGTCGTGTCGGCCTCGGGCAAGCTCGAACATGCGCGCGTGGTCGACCTGGTTGCCAAGCATTTCGCCGATCTGCCGAAGGCCTCGCCCGGCGCGCCGCAGCCTGCTGCCTATGCGGGTGGCGAGTATCGCGAGATGCGCGATCTCGACCAGGCGCATCTGGTTCTCGGCTTTCCGGCGGTCGGCTATTCCGATCCGGATTTTCACGCCTCGATGCTGCTTTCCACCCTGCTTGGCGGCGGAATGTCGTCGCGGCTGTTCCAGGAGATCCGCGAGAAGCGCGGGCTGGTCTATTCGATCTACAGTTTCTCGCTGCCGACTAACGATACCGGGTTATTCGGCATCTATGCCGGCACCGGCGAGGCCGAGGCGGCGGAACTGGTTCCGGTCACCCTCGGGGAGCTGGCCAAGGTGCAGGACAGCGTGACAGCGACCGAGCTGAAGCGTGCCCGCGCTCAGGTGAAGGCCGGGCTGCTGATGTCGCTCGAATCCACCGGCAGCCGCTGCGAGCAACTGGCGCGGCAGTGGCAGGTGTTCGGACGGGTGGTGCCGGTTGCCGAGACGGTGGCGAAGATCGACGCGGTGAGCGAGGCCGATATCACCAGGGTCGCCGCGCGGATCTTCCGCTCGAAGCCGACGCTTGCGGCGCTGGGGCCGATCGGCCGGGTGCCGCAGATGCCGAAGATTCTGGAAAGACTCGCGGCGTGAGCGATCTCGACCGGCTGGGCGAACTGCTCGCGGCGGCGCGCCGGGCCGGGGCGGATCAGGCGGATGCGCTACTCGCCTCGGGGATGTCGCTTTCGGCCGGGCTCAGGATGGGCAAGACCGAGGAGATCGAGCGCGCCGAGACGAAAACGATCGGGCTTCGGGTCTTTGTCGGCCGGCAGAGCGCGATCGTTTCGACCGGATCGGCCGATCCGGCGGGATTCGCCCGGCTGGCCGAGCAGGCGGTGGCGATGGCGCGCGTGGTGCCGGAGGACGAGTTCGCCGCTATCCCGGACGCGCCGCCGATGGCGGATGCGACGCCGCTCGACATGGACGATCCGGTCGAGCCGGCGCTTGAGGCCCTGATGGCGCGAGCGGCCGAGGCGGAAGAGGCAGCGCTCGCCTTTCCCGGCATCACCAATTCCGAGGGCGCGGGCGCGTCCTGGTCGCGCAACCGTATCGCCCTTGCCACCTCGCGCGGTTTTGCCGGCGCGTATACCCGCTCCAGCCACGGCGTTTCGGTATCGCCGATCGCGGGCGGAGGGGTGGCGATGCAGCGCGATTACGAATTTTCTTCCGCTGTTCACGGCGCCGATCTCGACGATCCGGCCGAGCTTGGCCGGGCGGCGGCGGAGCGCGCGGTCAGCCGGCTCAATCCGGGACGGCCGGTGACGGCGAAGCTGCCGGTGGTGTTTCATCCGCGGATCGCGGGCAGCCTGCTCGGCCATTTCGCCGGCGCGATCAATGGCGCGGCGATCGCGCGTGGCACCAGTTTTCTCAAGGATTCGATGGGGAAATCGGTGTTCGCGCCGGGCGTTTCGGTGATCGACGATCCGAAGCGGGTGCGCGGCCTGCGCTCGCGCGCCTTCGATGGCGAGGGGCAGGCGGTCACGCGCCGATCGCTGATCGAGGATGGCGTTCTGACCACCTGGCTGCTCGATTCGCGGAGTGCGGCACAACTCGGCCTCGTCACCACCGGCCATGCCTCGCGCGGCGCCAGCAGCCCGCCGAGCCCGGCGCCGACCAACCTGTATCTCGCGCCCGGC
>DASVGZ010000488.1:0-3773 GCA_036379275.1 Acidiphilium sp.
GAACGCGAAATCGCCCTCGTAGAGCTTGCGGACGATGATGTGGCTGCCCTTGACCATCCGCACGGTCTTGTGGGTGTCGCGCCCGAGCTTGCCGGTCAGGATGTCGCCCACCCACGGTCCGGCGGCGTTGACCAGGGCGTGCGCCGTGACGGTTTCGCGCGCGCCGGTGGTCCGGTCCTCGATCTCGGCGCGCCAGAGCGCGCCGTCCGGACGGGCGGCAACCAGCCGGGTGCGGGTGCGGATGTCCGCGCCGTGCTCGGCGGCGTCGATCGCGTTCAGCACGACCAGCCGGCTGTCCTCGACCCAGCAATCGGCATAGGTGAAGCCGCGCCGGTACGCGGGTTTCAGGGCGGATGCGCCGGGGTGCGGCGGAAACCGCACCGCGCGCGACGCCGGCAGGCGCTTGCGCTTCGCCAGGTGGTCGTAAAGGAACAGGCCGGTGCGGATCATCCAGGCGGGGCGCTGTTCGGCCGAATGGGGCAGGACGAATTCGAGCGGCCAGATGATGTGCGGGGCGATGCCGAGCAGGCGCTCGCGCTCCATCAGCGCCTCGCGCACCAGGCGGAATTCGTAATATTCGAGATAGCGCAGTCCGCCATGGATCAGCTTGGTGCTGGCCGACGAGGTATGGGAGGCGAGGTCGTCCTGCTCGACCAGGAGCACCGACAGGCCGCGCCCGGCGGCGTCCCGCGCGATGCCGGCGCCGTTGACGCCGCCGCCGACGATCAGGAGGTCGACAGCCTCGCTCATGCGCGGCGCCATGTTCGAATTCGAAAAGATATGGGTTCGGAACGGCCGGGATCGGGAGGGGCGCCAGGGGCCGTGCAGGGACATTCAATTTCTGAAATATGTTGGAATTCCTGCATGGCGACGTCCCCCTCGCATGGTTTTCGTTCGGGTAACACGGGGCCGTGATATTCGCAAGCGAAAATTAAGTCATCGAAAATCGCTCTATTTCGCTCATGCAGCATGGAATTTTTGCTGTATTCGTATACGGTTGGGTTTGCATCCGCGCGGTCCGCGAGGCATTGTTCAGGAAAACGTGACGCCCGTGCGCACGGTGCAAGGGAGAATTCATCTGTCCGACCGCACTGCCAACGCCACCCGGCTTGCCGAAATCGTCGCCCTGGTCGGCTCGCGCGGGTTTCAGACCATCGACTCGCTTGCCCAGCATTTCGACGTGACGGTGCAGACCATCAGGCGCGATCTCAACACGCTGGCCGCCGAGGGCAGGATCAGCCGGTATCGCGGCGGCGCCGGGCTGCCCTCCAGCATCGAGAACATGGAGTATGCGCGCCGCAAGGTGGTGCATCTCGCCGCCAAGCAGCGTATCGCCGCCATGGTCGCGCGCGACATTCCCGATCATGCCTCGCTGTTCATCAATATCGGCTCGACCACCGAGCAGGTCGCGCGCGCGCTGCTCGGTCACACCGACCTCAGGATCATCACCAACAACCTGAATGTCGCACGGACGATGGGCGAGAATCCGGAATTCCGCATCGTGGTGACCGGGGGAACGGTGCGCAACCGCGATGGCGGCATTACCGGCCAGGTGGCGCGCGAGATGCTCGACCAGTTTCGTGCCGACATTGCCATCATCGGGATTTCCGGGATCGACACCGATGGCGGGCTCTACGACTACGATATGGACGAGGTGATCTGCTCGCAGGCGATCATCCGCAATTCTCGGCGGGTGTTTCTGGTCACCGACCATACGAAATTCGGCCGCCCCGCGCTGATGCGGGTGGGCAGCCTCAGGCAGGTCGCGGCGCTTTACACCGACCTGCCGCCACCGCCGCCGATCGCGGCACTGGTCGAGAATTTCGGTATCGAACTTCATATCGCGCCGGCCGGCGAGGATGGCGTGCAAACCGATGAGGATGGCGCGCCGGCGCGGCATCCGGCATAATCGCCGGCATGGATGCGATCATCGAAACGCCGCCGCTGCTGGTCACGCGCGATCCGCGCGGCGTGGTCCGCCTCACACTCAACCGGCCCGATGCGCTCAATGCCCTGTCGGAGGCGATGTTCGGCGCGCTCGAGGCTGCGATCGGCGCGATCGCTGATGACGCGGCGGCGCGGGTGGTGATCGTCGAAGGCGCGGGCAGGGCGTTCTGTGCCGGGCACGACCTGCGCGAAATGATGGCGCTGCCCGACCAGGCGGCGCACCGCGCCCTGTTCGCCCGGTGCAGCCGGACGATGCTGTCGCTGCAGCGCCTGCCGGTTCCGGTGATCGCGCGGGTCCATGGCATCGCCACGGCGGCGGGCTGCCAACTGGTCGCGACCTGCGACCTCGCGATTGCCGCGGAAAGCGCGCGTTTCGCGGTTTCCGGCGTCAATCTCGGCCTGTTCTGCGCGACGCCGAGTGTCGCCCTCGCGCGGAACGTGCCGCGCAAGGCCGCGCTCGAGATGCTGTTCACCGGCGGGATGATCGGCGCGCACGAGGCGGAACGGCGGTTCCTGATCAACCGTGCCGTGCCGGATGCCGAACTCGACGATGCGGTCGAACAGATCGTGGCGACCCTGCTCGCGAAGCCGCGCGAGGCGCTGGCGATCGGCAAGGCGCAGTTCTATCGCCAGACCGAGCAGGGGGTGGACGCCGCTTACGAAACCGCGAGCGAGGCGATGACGTGCAACCTTGCCGAAGTCTCGGCGCGCGACGGGATCGGCGCCTTCATCGACAGGGGAAAGCGCCGATGACCGATGCGCCCTTGCGGGAGAGCGTGGCCCTTGTCACCGGGGCGAGCCGGGGTCTGGGAGCGGCGACAGCGATCGAACTCGCGCGTCTCGGCGCGCATGTGGTGATCGCGGCGCGCGGCGATGCCGGTCTCGCCGCGACCGATGACGCCATTCGCGCGGCTGGCGGCAATGCCACTTTGCTGCCCGCCGACCTGACCAAGGCGGATATCGCCGACGCGATCGGGCCGAGCCTTTACGAGCGGTTCGGCCGGCTCGACATTCTGGTCCATGCCGCCGGCGCTCTCGGCGAATTGACCCCGGCCGGCCACATCATGGCGGAGCAGTGGGGGCCGGTTTTCGGCATCAACGCGACCGCGACCTGGCGGTTGATCCGTACCACCGAGCCGATGCTGCGTGCGGCGCCGCACGGGCGGGCTGTGGTTCTGACCCATGCGACGGCCACGGTTCCGCGCGCCTATTGGGGCGGTTTCGGCGCGAGTATGGCGGCACGGCAGAATCTGGTTCTGTCCTGGGCCGCCGAGGTGGAAAAGACCGCACTGCGCGTCAACCTGTTCGATCCGGTGCGGGCGGCGACCGTCCTGCGCGCCGCCGCCTATCCGGGCGAAGATCCGGCGACCCTGCCGCGCCCGGAGGAAATCGCTCCCGCGATCGCCGGACTCTGCCTGCCGGAAGAGACCCGGCACGGTGCGGTCGTGGTCTGGTCCGGCGCGAAAGAGTCAGGCGGTCGGTAGTACGGCCGGGACGACCGGTAGCCGCCCGGCCGATGCCGGCTCGCCGCATTGCGCGCGGTGGCGGAGCAGGTGATCGGCGAGGACGCAGGCCATCATCGCCTCGCCCACCGGAACCGCGCGAATGCCGACGCAGGGGTCGTGCCGCCCCTTGGTCTGCACCATGATTTCCTCGCCGGTGGCGTCGACGCTCTCGACCTCGGTAAGGATCGAACTGGTCGGCTTGACCGCGAAGCGCGCGACGATCGGCTGGCCGGTCGAAATCCCGCCCAGAATTCCGCCGGCATGGTTGGCGAGAAAGCGCACCGTGCCGTTCGGGTTCATTCGCATCGCATCGGCATTGTC
>DASVGZ010000489.1:0-2961 GCA_036379275.1 Acidiphilium sp.
GCCAGAAATCTGGCACCATCGCCGAGAAATACGGGCCCCACACGCCCGGCACGAAATGGGGTGCACGGGAAACCGCCATATGACAGGAGGACGTGCCGCCGATCAGCGCGAGGCGGCGTGCGAATGATCCGTCGTCCGGCATCGCCCCGTCGAGCGCCGCGCCGATCACCCCGATCCCGCCGGCATGGGCATCGATCGCCGAGGTACCGACCGGAATGCCGGGAGCAAGCCCGAACGCGGCGGCGGCTTCCGCCGACAGTCCGGCCCCGGCCGGTGCGCCCATGGGCAGAATCGCGGTGCCGATGCGCCCGAACCCGTCGTCGGCGAGATCGCCGAGCCCGATCGCACGGAAGAACCCCTCGTCCCAGCGGTTTTCATGACCGGAATAGGTCCATTTGCACACCACCGAACACAACGAGCGCGAAGTCGCTCCGGTCGCTTTCCAGGTGAGATGGTCGGGGAGATCGAAGAAATATCCCGCCTTCCGCCAGGTTTTCGGCAGGTGTTCCCTGAGCCAGAGCAGCTTTGGCGTCTGCATTTCCAGCGAGATGCGCCCGCCGACATAGCGCAGCACGTCATGCCCGCCGGCGTTGATCCGCTCCGCCTGTTCCTCGGCGCGGTGATCGGCCCAAAGGATGATGTCCTGCCCCTCGGCACCTTCGGGATCGACGCTGAGCGGCGCGCCATCGCGATCGAGCACGACGAGCGAGCAGGTCGCGTCGAAGCCGATGCCTCGCACCCGAAGCCTGTCGCCAGCCTGGTCATGGGCTGCGCGCACCGCCTCGCACACGGCGGTCCAGATATCGGCGCTGGATTGCTGGATGAACCCGGCTGCCGGCCGCCATTGCCGGATCGGCCGCACCGCCTGGGCGAGCATCGCGCCATCCAGTGCGAACACTCCGGCACGCGCGCTTCCGGTGCCGACATCGACCCCGATCGCCACTTCCGTTTCGCGACTGTCCATTACATGCCTCCCTCGAATGACGGAGCGTTATTTCGGAGTGCTGCGCGCGATCAGTGCATCGAGCGCAGCGAAATCGCCGATCCCTTCCATGCCGCCCTTGCGGCTGACCGCGAGCGCTCCGGCGGCATTGGCATAGGTGACGCAGCGCCGCGTATCCATGCCATTGAGCAGGCAGGTGACGAAGGCCGCGCCGAAGCAGTCGCCCGCGCCGGTCGGATCGGCTTCCTCGACCGGAAACGCCGGCACGTCGAAAGCCTCATCCCGGCTGTGGAAGCTTGCCCCCTTGCGGTTGCGCTTGATCACGATCATCCGCACGCCGAGGTCGAGCAGTTCGTCGATCGCCGCCCGTTCGGATTTCGCGTCGGTCGGCAACAAAATCTCGGGCCCCGACGGCATGAAGATGTCGGTATAGCCGAGCATGAATTCGAGACCCGCGCGCATTTCCGGAATTCGCAGCATCTCCTTGCGGATATTCGGATCGAACGAGATCGTCGCTCCGTTCGCCCTGACCTGTTCGATCACCTTCTTCATCTCGTCGATGATGTGGAACGAGAACAGCGATGACCCCATGATGTGGAAATGCGCGCATTCGGCCAGCATGGCGCGGGCCGCGCCGTCGATCGCGATCCGGCCGGCGGCGCTGCGCTTGAGATTGAACAGGAAATCGCGGTCGCCATCGTCGCGGTAGCGCACGAAGGCGCTCGCGGTAACCTGATCGGGATCGACGCGCACCGCACCGACATCGACATTCTCGTGGCGCAGACGCTCGACGTTGAGCCAGCCGAAATCGTCATCGCCGACGCAGGAGATGATTCCCGCACGGGCGCCGAGTCTTGCCGCCTGGGCAATGAAGGTCGCCGGCGCGCCGCCGGGAAACGGGCCGAGCAGGCGTCCGGGTTCGAGAAAACCCTTGCCGGGTTCCTCGGCAAGGATATCGACCAGGATTTCTCCCATGGTGAGGATCATGCCGCCGGTCACGATGATGTCTTGCCCGTCATGAGGCTGCGTCCGGCGCCGGGACGGTGGCTGGAGAAATGCGCCTGGGTTCCATTGTCACCGTCGATCGGCTGGAAACCGGCGTCGATCATGATGTCGCGTGCGCGGTTGCTGGGAGCGGATGGCAGAATGATGTCGGAAACCTCCGCGAGCGGCAGATGCGCCGCCCGCCGGTCGAGCGACAGCGCTTGTCCGCCGACCAGAACGATGCTGCGCGTCGCGCGGCGCAACGCCGCCTCGCCAAGCCGCTCGGCCGATTTCGACGCAAGCAGAAGCGCCGCGTCGGCGGAAAGCGCATCGGCTTCGATGATCGCCCAGCCGAGCGAATAGTGATCCAGGCTGCGAATGGTCTGTGCGCCTTCGAGCGCCCCGGTTGCCGGATCGATCTCTCCGCCGAGCAGATGCACACGCGCATCGAGACAGGCGCGAGCAAGCGGAATCGCCGAGACATTGGCAAGCAGGAGCGACAGACCGGGAATTTCGGCAAGCCAGGGGATCATCTGCATCGCAAGCTCGCCGGAGCCGATCAGCACCGTCTGATCGGGTTCGATCAGGGTCTGCGCACAGCGCAGCATGGGAACCAGAAGCGTCTTGGTCAGGGCTGCGCTGGCCGGGCGATCGCGCGGGGCCGAGGTTTTCGCGGCGATCGCCTTGCCGAAGCTGCGCACGATCAGGCCTTGTTCCTCGAGATAGGACAGATCGCCCCGGATCGTGACTTCGGAAACCATCAACGCGGAACTGAGTTCGTCGACACGCATCTGGCCGTGCTGGCGAATCCAGTCGGCGATTTTCAGTCGCCGCTGGAGTACGGCGCTTTTCGCGCCAATCATCTCCGGGCTGTCCTGACGTTGCGCATCTGCGATCGTTGCCAGCGATCGGAGAGAAAGTCCATAAGCTTTCGCGTCGAAAGCCGGAAACAGCGGCAGCAACGCTGTCGCAAGCTGAAATCGGCCGGTATCCCTGAAATCAGGCCGGGTTCAGTGGCATGATTTTTACATTGA
>DASVGZ010000490.1:0-5640 GCA_036379275.1 Acidiphilium sp.
GAACTTCCGGTAGATGGCGACGACGTATTGATGGACGGTCGAGATCGTCAGACCGAGCTGGTCGGCGATGTGCTTTTCCGACGCGTCGGTCAGAAGCAGATGCAGCACCTTGCGCTCGGCGGCGGTCAGCGGAGACGATGCGCCCAACAGGCCGTGACACAGCATCAGGCTGCGATGGAACCATTTGATTCCGCGCAGCGCGTAAGCGAGGGTGGCGATCTGTTCGTCGGTGAATGTCTGGCGGGCGTAGAGACCGAAATGCGATTCGCAATCCGCATTCAGGGGAAAGGCGACGAAGGTGGCGTCGATGGTGCCGATTGCGCCATAATGTCGCTCATAAAAAGCCGATCTGAACCAGTCCGCGGGAAGTTCGCGCCGGAAGGAGTAGGTTCTGAACGTGCCGACATCGCGCATCGGCAGGAGAAATGAGGGGTCGATCTCGCGCCTGTCCCAGACGCGCAGGATTTCCTTGAAATGGCCTTCGTCGGGCTGGGTCGGAGTGGCGTGGAGCGCCTGCACGGCGCCGACGCGCCAGCCCAGAAGAGGGTCGTCGGTGCGTCCGTTGTCGAGCCGGACCGCGCCAGCCCAGGTGGCGGTCCAGGCGTCGCCGATATCACAAAGAAACGACATCAGCCGGGTAACAGCCTCGGTGGACCGGTCCGGCCCCAGATCGGCCAGATCATCCCAGACGCGATGAATTTCGTTTCTTCGGGTGATATCCATGATGTCGGAAATGGTTCGAGGCATTTCGGCGGGTCACGGTTCTGTCTCTACCGCAACGTAAACATAGTGCAACGACAGGCCGCTGCTACGCAAGCAATCCAACTGGTGCGGAACGGGTACTGACCGAAGCGTTCGCGTCGTGCCGATCGTTCAGGATCATGGCAAGCGCGGCGATCTGCCGGTCGAGCGAAAAATTCATCCGGACATGATCGACCCAGCGGTGCGGCCGTGCCGCACGGATCAGGGCGACGGCCTCATCCACCGTGCCGAACAGGATCGACTCCGGCCAGCACGCGGCGGCGCCGGGGTGATCGAACACCGCGAGGTCGCAACCGGTGGCGGCAGCCTCAAGGACGGCATAGCTCAGGCCTTCGTGCAGGCTGGTGTGCAGAAGCACGCCGTTCGCCGCGTGCCATGACGGCATGTCAGCCTGTGCAATCCGCCCCTCCCAACGCAGGGCGGATGCAAGACCGAGCCGGCGCGCGAGATGGAGAAAGGTCTCATGCGCCAGGGGTTCGCCGCCCATGCCGCACAGGCTGAGATGGTAGCGCGTATCCTCTTTGCGCAACCGGGTCAGGATTTGCAGGGCGAGAGTCGGGTTCTTGCGCAGGGTCATCAGCCCGCACCAGCCGATCCGAAACCGGTCTCTGCCGGCTTGCGGGGCGAAACGCCCGGTATCCACGCCGTTGCAGACAAGGTGCAACCGGCTGGTGATGGCAATTTCCGGGGCGGCCTTCAGTACCCGCTCCGCCATGTCCGGGCTGACCACGATCACGTCGTCGACCTTCGCCCATGGGGTGTTGGCGACATGGGGGGTTTCGGTCGCCTCGATCCGGTGGACCCGGACGATCACCCGCCTTCCGCCGAAATCGGTCGCGCCGATCAATGCGGGAAAGGGCGGCCAGCAGAATTCGAACCAGAGGGCATCGCCGGCCGCATCGTCGGTCCAGGCGAGGGCGGCGGCCAGCGTCCCGGTTCCGGTGACCGTGAAGGGCCGGATTTCCCACCCCGAGGCGGCGGGCAGGCAGGCCAGAAGATCGGCGGTGAAATGGTCGAGGCCGGGAAGCAGCAGCATCGCGAGGCGGGGCGGGCGGGTCATCCTGCGAGACTGGCAGAGAGGTACGAAGACCGGGTTAATTCCGGAGAGGATTGGCGCGAGACGCAATCCACCCACACGGTGCGGGCGGGAACGCCACTTGCCGATCCGCCGATCCGGGATATACCGGAGCCATGAGCAAGCGCACCTATCGTCCGGCGACGAACCTCGTCCATGCCGGCCAGATTTATTCCAGCTTCGCCGAAAACGCCGAGGCTCTGGTTCTCACCTCCGGCTTCGTCTACGACAATGCCGAGCAGGCCGAGGCCACCTTCAAGGGCGAGATCGCCCATTACCAGTATTCGCGGTTCGGCAACCCGACCGTTTCGATGCTGGAGGGACGGTTGGCCGCCGCCGAAGGCGTCGAGGCCTGCCGCACCATGGCGACCGGAATGGCCGCGGTTCATGCCGCGATGGCGTCGCACCTCAAGGCCGGGGACCGGGTGGTCGCTTCCCGGGCGCTGTTCGGTTCCTGCCACTATATCGTCTCGACCCTGCTGCCGAAATTCGGCATCGAGACCGAGTTCGTCGATGGCGGCGATCTCGACGCATGGGGTAAGGCGCTGTCGCGCAAGGCCGATCTCGTTCTGCTCGAAACCCCGTCGAACCCGATGCTCGACATCATCGACCTGAAGGCGGTTGCCGATCTTGCCCACAAGGCGGGGGCGATCGTCGTGGTCGACAACGTGTTCGCGACCCCGCTGCTCCAGCGGCCGATGGAATTCGGCGCCGATGTGGTGGTCTATTCGGCCACCAAGCACATGGACGGCCAGGGCAGGGTGCTCGGCGGCGCGGTGCTCGGCAGCAAGCAGTGGATCGAGACCACGCTGCAACCCTATATCCGCAATACCGGCCCGGCGATCTCGCCGTTCAACGCATGGCTCATCCTGAAGGGGCTGGAGACCATGGCGCTGCGGGTCGATCATGCCTGCCGCTCGGCGGCGGCGATCGCCGATCATCTGGCCGGAAAGCCGCAGATCGCCCGTGCGCTGTATCCGTTCCGCGCCGACCATCCGCAGTCGGCGCTTGCACGCGCTCAGATGTCGGCGGGTGGAACCATGGTGACCTTCGAGTTGAAGGGCGGCAAGGCGGCGGCGTTCCGCTTCATGAACGCGCTCGAACTCATCGTGATTTCCAACAATCTCGGCGATTCCAAGTCGATGGTTACGCATCCCGCCACGACCACCCATATGCGGATCGGCGCCGAGGAGCGGGCGCGGCTCGGCATCACCGACGGGACGATCCGGTTCTCGGTCGGGATCGAGGATGTTGCCGATGTGATCGACGATCTCGACAGTGCGCTGGCCGCTGCCGGATAGTTTTGTCGGATAGTTTCCGTCTCCGCCCGGCTTTCGTGAGGAAGACCGGGCGGAAGCGTCCGTTACAGTATCATTCCGTGGTCACGGCGAGATTTCGTCGAGGGCGCGGTCACGCGTCCTGATGCCGAACTGGGCGATGATCGCGGCGAGGATGAGAAAGCCGATGATGATCAGCATCGCGGTGAGGACGCTGAGATGCGGGAGCAGCGGGGCGATCACGAACAGGCCGATACCGCCGCCGATATGGCCGATGCCATCGACCAGGGCGAAGCCGGTGGTGCGGGCGCGGGTCGGATAGTTCTCGATCGACCAGGCGTAGGCGATCGGCACCCAGACATTGAAGCCGAAGAACACGATGATCGAACCGATCACGCTGAGCCAGAACATCGAGCCGCCGAGTGCCACCAGAATGCCGCCGGCGAGGGTGATGGCGGCGGCGAGCGGAGTCCAGGTCTTGCGCTCCATCTTTTCGCCCCAGGCGTAGGCGACGATCGCACAGAGCAGGAAGCCGAGCGTTCCCATCGCGGTGATCAGTCCGGCTTCCGGCGGCGGATAGCGCAGGGCGGCGAGCAGGGTGGTGAAGCCGGCGGCGAAGGAATAGACGGTGATGTAGGCGCAGAACCACATCGCGACGAGCAGGAGCGTGCGGTTGCGGTAGGTCGGATTACGCAGGATCGCAGAATAGGGCATGGCCTGGGTGCGCGGCGGCGGCGGCGGCACCTGCTCGGGCACCGGCGGCAGGGGCGAGATGGCATGGGCGCGCGCCTCCATGTCCGAGATCACGCTTGCGGCTTCCTCGAAACGGCGGCGGGAGATCAGCCAGCGCGGCGATTCGGGGAGCTGGAAGCGAAGCAGAACGCCGACCAGGGCAAGGACGGCACCGATCAGGTACATGATCCGCCAGCCGGAGGTGAATTCCTTGCCGGCGATGGCGAACGGCAGGCCGAGCGGTAGTGGCGTCGCGGGTGTGGTGAGCCAGAGGCCGACCCAGATGCCGAGCATGGCGCCGATAGCGGAGAAGATGAAGATCATCGAGGTGTAGCGGGCGCGGCCGCCGCGCGGAGCCATCTCGCCGATATAGGTGTTGACGATGGCGAGGTCGGCGCCGATGCCGATGCCGGTGAGCGCCCGTGCCGCAACGAACCAGTCATAGTTGGTGGCGACGGCGGTGAGGAGAGAGCCGATGCCGGTGAGCACCATGGTGATCAGCAGCAGGTCGCGTCGTCCCGCCCGGTCGGACAACGGGCTGAGGATGAGAGTGCCGATCACATAGCCGACGAGGTTCAGCAGGACCGGCAGGCCGATATACCGGGCCGAGCTTTCCGGCGTGCAGCCGGGCACGAGCTGGCTGCAGGTCTGGATGAACGAGACGTTGATGTCGAAAATATCGTAGAAGGTGAACAGAAAGCCGATGCCGATGATGCCCGCGAACAGGCTCGGCAGCGCCCAGATCGGGATCCGGTCCAGCCGTGCGAGCAGAATGCCTGCCTCGTTATCGTCCTTCACGTCGGTTTCTCCCCCGTTTTGTTGCCATTGCATGTGAAGCTTGCTCCCCGTCAGAAGATTTTACCGACCTGAATCTGAAAAATCACGTCCCGTTTCGCACCGCCGCGCACCCGGACATCGGTTGCGAGCGAGGCTTGAGCGAAGACCGTGGGCGCCACGAATTCGCCGGCCTCGACGCCAATGGTGGTGACATCGTTCCGGTTGCCGGTATCGACTCGCCCGGGGGCGGAAGTCAGGTATTGTTTGCCGCCGATGGTCTGTTCAAGGCTGAGACTGACATAGGCGTCGGTTTTCGGGTGGAAGTAATAGGGCAGATAGAGGATGAACTGCCCGGATGGTTCGGTGTGAACATGCGCGCGGGTGCCCGCGACCATCGGCCCGTCGCCGTTGACGCTGTAGAAATAGGCATCGGCCCAGAATTCGAAGCTCAGGCGCCTGCCTCTCGGCGTGCCGAACAGGATATGACCGTAGCCGGCCTCGATATTGTTCACCACGTTGTTGGTGCCGGCATTCAGTGCCTTTGTCGACTGATAGGCGCCGACCGGAGGGCTGAGGAAGTAGGCGAGAACCAGATACGAGTCTTCCGATGGATTGTCGTAGGGATAGATGAAGGCGGAAAGCGCGGGTTCGGCAAGGCCGCTGTTGTTCGACAGGCCGGCGCCGCCGACTTTGGGCGTGCCGAGGAAATTCACGTCCGGCACGATGAGCTGGACACCCCACTGCATACCGTCGATCTGACCGAATGTATGCGTGTAGCGAAGGATCGGCACATAGGTCGCAATGCTGGTGTTGCCGACTTTGGCGCCATTGGCGGTATAAAAACCGCCTGCCGAGGAAAACTGATTATAGAGGATTCCGATGTTGACGTTCGGCGGCGGCGTTGGCAGGTCGAACGGAAGGGGCGCTGCTGCCCTCGCCGGTGAGGTTGTCAAACCCGTGACGCCGGCGGCTCCAAGTGCGACAAGGCCGTACATGGATGCAAGCTTGAAGGCTTTC
>DASVGZ010000491.1:0-2161 GCA_036379275.1 Acidiphilium sp.
TATCACCTATTTCGCCAAATCCTCGACCATGAAACTCGCCTTGCAACGCGGCGAGATCGACATGGCGTTCCGCGACTTCACGCCGACCGAACTGGCCTCGCTGGAAAAGGCGAAGGGGCTGAAGATCGAGAAAGGCCCCGGCGTCTCGATCCGCTATCTCGTCCTCGCCACCAAACGGCCGCCGACCGACAATCTCGCGGTCCGTCAGGCGCTCGCCTACCTGATGCCGCGGAAGGCGATCGCGGATCAGGTTTATCATGGCTATGTGACGCCGCTCTACTCGATGGTGCCGGAAGGACTGCCCGGCCATACCAACGCATTCGCGACCCTTTACGGCACGACGCCGAACGTCGCCAAGGCGAAGGCCGTGCTGGAGAAGGCCGGAATCAAGACGCCGGTGCCGCTCACCGTCTGGTGGACGCCCTCGCATTACGGCGCCTCCTCGGCCGAGGAATACACCGAGATCGAACGCGCGCTCGATGGCAGCGGGCTGTTCAAGGTGGATCTGAAATCGGCCGAATGGGCCACCTATGCGAAGACGCTGGGCACCCAGTACAACGTGTTCCAACTCGGCTGGTTTCCCGACTACCCCGACGCCGAGGATTATCTGACGCCGTTCTACGGCTCCAAGAGCAACTTCACCTCCAACGGCTATTCGAGCCCGGAGATGGATGCGATTCTCGCCAAGGAGAAAGCCGCGCCGACCACCGCCGAGCGGATGAAATACATCGGGGAAGCGCAGGCGCTCGCCGCGAAGGACGTGCCGATCATCCCCTATTTCCAGGGCTCCATGGTCGTCGTCGCACGGGACAACGTGCATGGCATCAAGCAGACGCTCGACCCGACCTACTGGCTGCGCTTCTGGTTGATTTCCAAGTCCTGATCCCGTAACCGGCCGGGATGGTTTTGACTGCGTTCGCGTATTGAGAGGGGTTCATGGCAAGCGGTGGAACCTCTCTCAAGGCGTATCTTCTGACGCGGGCGGCTCTGGTCATCCCGACCATCCTGATCCTGCTCACGCTCGTCTTCGTCCTGATGCGGGTGGCGCCGGGAAACCCGGTCGCGGCGGCGCTCGGCGGCCACGTGCCGCCGGCGGTGATCAAGGCACTCGAACACAAGCTCGGGTATGACAAACCGCTCTACGACCAGTACGGCATTTATCTCTGGCACATCATCCACGGCAATTTCGGCACGACCATCACCGATCATCGCCCGGTCTCCGAAATCATTCTGGTGAACGGCGCGGCGACGCTCGAACTCACGGTCGCCGCCATGATCGTCGCGCTGATCGTCGGCATTCCGGGCGGGCTGATCGCCGGCCGCTTTCGCGACAAGCCGATCGATGCCGGCAGCCGGCTGTTCGGCATCGTGATGTATGCGACACCGGTTTTCGTTCTGGGGCTGCTGGCACAAATTCTGTTCGGATCGATTCTCCACTGGCTGCCGATTTCCGGGCAGGACAGCCCGCTGACCGACGCGCTTTTGCAAACCCACACGCATATTCTGGTCATCGATGCGATCATCGACGGCAACTGGCCGGCTTTCGTCGACGTGATTCGCCACCTGATCCTGCCGGCGTGCACACTCGGGCTGGTTTTCGCCGGGGTTTTCATCCGCCTCGTCAGGGTCAACGTGATCCGCACCCTCAAGGACGACTATATCGAAGCTGCCCGCGCGCGCGGCATCCGCGAACATGCCGTGGTCTACAGGCACGCTTTCCGCAACGCCCTGGTTCCGGTGATCACGGTGATCGGTCTCGAGATCGCCCTCCTGCTCGGCGGCGCGGTGCTCACCGAAACGACGTTCAACTGGCCCGGCATCGGCTACACGCTCTACAAATATCTCGAAAACCGCGACTATGCGGCGGTTCAGGGAATCGTCATCGTGTTCGGGCTCGTCGTCGTCTTCGCCAGTCTGGTGATCGATTTCGCCAACGCGCTGATCGATCCCAGAGTTCGTTACAAATGAGCTGTGCGTTACAAATGAGCGGTGTGCGGCCAGTGAACGGTCCGGTCCGATGACGGCCACGACAGAGACGAAACGCATCGCGCGCCGCCCCCGATCCGGCGCCGCCTGGCTCGGCCGCGCGTTCCGCCCGGTCGCCGAAGCGCGCGGAACCGCGCGAATCATGCTCTGGTCGGGCGCCGTTCTCACCGGCTTC
>DASVGZ010000492.1:0-2376 GCA_036379275.1 Acidiphilium sp.
GAGGCCGGGTTTTCTCGACCAGGTAGCGCCGCACCGTCTGCGGCGGAAGGTCGAAGATCGCGCCGTCGCGCAGGCTGCGCAGCAGCTTCACGTATTCCGCGTGCGCCCAGACCAGCGGCATCGCCGATCCGCTCGGCCGGCCGCGAAACAGTTCGTGCTCGGGGATGTCATCGGCGTCCCACACCTGTTCGGGCAGCAGCCCGCCCTCGCTGGAGCAGCCCTCGATGGTCGCCTTCAGCCGCTCGGCCCCGGCGAGATCGTCGGCGGCGATCGCGTAATGCGCCCGCTCGCCGGTCAGCAGCGGCCAGGCGCGGCCATGGCCGGTGCCATCGAACGGCCGGCCATCGGTGTGTTCGCCGTAACCGTCGTTGTTGTAGCGATGCCAGACCGGCCCCTGCGGCAGATCGACCCGGGTGAGATGGTCGATCACCGCGATGGTGTCGCGGATGCGCGGATCATCGGCCGAACGCAGGCCGAACCGCACCAGCGCCAGCGCGTCAGCGCCCACCAGTTCATCGGTCGAAACTTCTGCCTCGCCGGCCGGGCGATTGCGCACCGCGATGCGCCCGTGCGGCTTTGCCCCCGAAAGATCGTGGTCTCCATCCGACACGATCCTGAGGTAGTAGCCGGCGACCCCGCATTCCTCGGCGAGACCGGTGCCCGACACGTAGATCCAGTTTTCGATGTCGGCGTTCCAGGCATCCGCCGTATCGCGCAGGAAAGCGGCGACCGCGCCCGCGCCCATCCGCTCGGCGAGGTCGGCGGCGGCCAGCAAGGCGGCGATTTCGACCGCGAGGGTGGCCGGCGTGTAGCCGGCGTTTTCCTCCCACCGGTCCTGCCCGGTTGCCGGGCCGTTGCAGACGACATAGCCCGCCGCCCGCTCGACCATCGGCCAGTATTCGGCAAGCTCGGTCTCGGGAACCGCGCCGTTGCGGAAAGCAAGGTCGAGCAGAAGAATCGGAAACGCCGTCTCGTCCATCTGCACCCCGTGCCAGTAGGGCGAGCCGTCCAGCCAGGTGTTCTGCGGCCAGTGCCCGTCCGCCTCCTGGATGGCACGCAGATAGTCGAGGGTGCGGCGCGCATTCTCCAGCGCTCCGCAGGCGAGCAGGGCGCCGGCGGTTTCGACCAGATCGCGCGGCCAGACCAGATGGTAGCCGCCGAGATCGTCATCGCTCTTGCTGGCGCCCCACGGGATCGACAGGCTGGCGATCGAGCCGCCGGGAAACAGCGGACTTTCGTGACAGCGCAGAACGGCGGTGCTGACCCGGTAGTAGTTGTGCCGGGCGGTCCGGTCCGGCGGGTCGAGCGGTTCGAGCCGGTCCTGCCAGGCGCGCCAGCCCTTGATGTAGGCCGCCTCGGCGCGGGCGAAGCCGTGGGCGAGGCTGGCTGCGGCATGAAACGCCGCGGCCTCCGGCTTGCGGCCGAAGCCGATCGCGAGCAGGGCCGGCGCGGATGCGTCGATCTCGGCGGCGAGGGCGATATTGCCGTCGGCGGCATGATCCCAGGTTTCCGCCAGATGCCCGTCGCGCCGCAGGATCTGCCAGCCGTCGCTGACCCCGACGAACCCGGCGCCGCGCGCGCCGAACCCCGGCGAACAGGCGAGCGCGAGCGAGGTACCGTCGCCGGTCGCGAACAGCATCGGCCGGCCCTTGTAATCGCCGGTCCAGCCGGTGTTGTGGGCGCCGCCGTTGACCAGGTGCGGCGCGAGCAGGACGAACAGGCACAAGCCGGTGACCCCTTCGGCCGGGATCAGGCGGATCTGCTGGAGCACGCAATCGTGCATCGGGTCGGCGACGATCCGTTTCTCGATGACGAACCGCCCGTGCGTGCAGGTGTTGCGGATGGTGAACAGCGGCACGCCGTCGGTGGCGTGGCTGACCTCGGTGACGGTATCGCGCTTTTCCTCGGCGAAGAAGCCGCCGGGCGTGCCATCGGTGACGATCAGGCCGCAATCGCGGGTGCAGGCCTGATCGACCCTCGGGTAATAGATTTCGTCGATGATGCCGTGGCTGTGGGTGAACCAGATCGTGCTGCGCGAGGATGGGGCGGCACCGATCCCGTCCTTCGCGCTGGAGGTCCAGCGCGGGGTGAGGCCGGGCCAGCCGGGTGCGCCGGTCATGCGCGTTTGCCCCCGCGCGCGCGAAGCGCCGCGAGTTCGGCCTGAAGTCGTTCAACCTCGCGGCGGAGCGTGTCGATTTCCTCGACCGTCTCGTCCGCTTGCGGCGCGGACTGCGGAGCATCCCCGCGACCGGCGAAGGGGGCGAACAGGCTCATCGCCCGCTCCATCATCGCCATGTTCTGCCGGCCGATTTCCTCCATGCCCGGTGGCAGGAAACTACCCATGGTCTGCTGCATGGTCGCGCGCATCCTGGCCTG
>DASVGZ010000493.1:0-4308 GCA_036379275.1 Acidiphilium sp.
CGTTCTCTCCGATACCACCGGTGAAGACGAGACTGTCGATTCCACCAAGCGAAACCGCCATGCGGGCGATTTCCTGCGCGGCGCGCAGCACGAACAGGTCGATGGCAAGCCGTGCCCCGGACGCACTGCTTTCGTGAAGACTCCGCATGTCGCCGGAGATGCCGGAAACCCCCTTCAATCCGCTGTCGTCGTAAAGCAGGGAGGCAAGGCTCTTCGCATCGTAGCCGCGCTCGGTCATCAGATAGAGCAGAGCACCAGGATCGACCGCGCCCGACCGCGTTCCCATCATCATTCCGTCGAGAGCGGTCGCACCCATCGTGGTATCGATACTGACTCCGTTACGCAGTGCGCAGGCGCTTGCCCCGTTGCCGAGATGGGCAACCACGATACGGCTTCCGGCAGCACCGGTCCCGAGCAGCCGGCGGGCGATGAATTCATAGGACAGGCCGTGAAAACCATAACGCCTGAGCCCGAGTTTCCCAGGTATCGGCAGGGTGCGGTGCAATACCGGAACGGTATGGTGAAATGCTGTGTCGAAGCAGCCGAATTGCGACAGTCCGGGCCGGTGCCGGGCGATCATTCGCACCGGTTCGAGGTTGTGAAGCTGATGCAGCGGCGCCAGCGGCGTCAGCGCGGCAAGTCGGCCGAGAACGGTGTCGTCGAGCCGAACCGGCGCGATGAAATCGTCCCCGCCATGAACGATGCGATGACCGACAGCTTCCAGCGGGCAGGCAATGGCGGTTTCAAGCCAGTCGAACAGCCGGGCGATCAGGTCGTGAAATCCAACGGTGCCGGACCAGTTCTGTTCGGTATCTCCGGCATGAAATCGCGGAGTCGAACCGATTCTCTCGATCGCACCATGGAGAATCCGTTCCGGCGGCACGCCGGAGGAGAACAGCGCGAATTTCACGCTGGACGAACCGGCATTGATGGTCAGGATCGACTTGCCCGCCTCGATCATGTCGATCAGAAATCGTATTTCCTCGCGAGCGCGTGCAATCCGGCAACCGTCGCAAGACCGAACGCCGCCATCGCCGACAATGCGGCCATCTTGTGCCGGGAGGTCATCATCTCGAAACTGCGCCGGCGTGCGCCTTCGCCGAACCGGCCGTCAGCGCCGCGCTGCCCGGGCACCGGCTCGAACAGATTGGACGGCGCATCCGCCGGCAGGGTTTCGTCGGCCATCTGGCCGGAATAACCGGCTGAGGCGAGATAGCGGTCGGCAAGTCCCGGCGCGATCCGGTTGGCGAGGATCGCCTTCACCGTCGGCATACCGACCCAGATCTCTCTCCGACGGTGAAAGGCCGCGAACACGATCGCCTTCGCCGGTACCTCCGGCCGGTAAACCGGCGGTACCGGCCGGGCTGGGTGCCCGGTTTTATTCAGCGCCCAGTCGAATTGCGGTGTGTTGACAGCGGGGAGATGCACCATGGTGACCCGGATATTGCTCCGGTCATGAATCAGTTCGCTGCGCAGACTGTCGGTAAAGCCGCGAATTGCCGATTTCGCACCGCAATATGCCGATTGCAGCGGAACCGACCGATAGGCCAGAGCAGACCCGACATTGACGATGACACCGCGATCCACGCGCTTCATCCGGCGCAATGCCGTCATGGTACCATGCACTGTGCCAAGATAGGTGACCTCGGTCGCACGCCTGAATTCGGCGGGCTCGATATTGGCGACCGGTGCGAAAATCGTCGCCATCGCATTATTGACCCAGACATCGATCGGGCCGAGCGCCTGCTCGATCGCATCGGCGGCCCGTTCGACCGCATCGGCGTCGGCCATATCGGCCGGGGCGGCAAAAGCACGCACCCCCAAGCCATGCAACGCCACAACTACGGCCTCGAGCCGGTCGCGATCGCGCCCGATCAGCCCGACATCGCAGCCCCGGCGTGCGAATTCTTCGGCTGTAGCACGCCCCACGCCGGCGCCGGCGCCGGTCACGACCGCCAATGTCCTCATTGCCGCTCTCCTCACCCGCATCCCGGCCATATTGGCACCCGGCCATGCGGATGGGAGAGGAGGCTTCATGACATCGCGGTCATTCCGCCTTCAGGCGGCGACAGCGATCTTTTCGCCAATCTCGTGACAGGCGAGCCGCTCCAGCACACGAACCATACCGGAATGATCCCACGCGGCCCCACCCGCCGCCGCTGCGGCATTGAACAGTTCCTGACAGGTCGCCGTGTTCGGCAGGCTGACACCGAGCGACCGCGCGCCGGAAAGCGCGAGGTTGAGATCTTTCTGGTGCAACTCGATCCTGAAGCCGGGATCGAAGTTGCGGTTGATCATGCGTTCGCCATGGACTTCGAGAATCCGCGAATTGGCGAATCCGCCCATCAGCGCCTTGCGCACCCGTGCCGGATCGGCGCCGGCCTTGGACGCGAACAGAAGCGCCTCGCCGACTGCCTCGATGGTGAGGGCAACGATGATCTGGTTGGCAACCTTCGTGGTCTGGCCGTCGCCGTTGCCGCCGACCAGGGTGATGTTCTTGCCCATCAGGTCGAAGACCGGCTTCACCGTGGCAAAAGCGCGCTCCGGCCCGCCGACCATGATGGTGAGGCTCGCCGCCTTGGCGCCGACATCGCCGCCCGAAACCGGCGCATCGAGATAGTCGCAGCCAAGCGCGTTGATCTTGCGGGCGAACTCCTTGGTCGCGATCGGCGAGATCGAACTCATATCGACGACGATCTTGCCCTTCGAGAGCCCTTCGGCGACGCCATCCTTGCCGAACAGGACGCTATCGACATGCGGCGTGTCGGGAACCATGACGATGACGATGTCGGCCTGTTCGGCGACTTCGCGGCCGCTCGCGCAGGGTTTTGCCCCCTGGTCGATCAGATCCTGGGGCAGTTTCCCGACATCGCGAATGAACAGCGTATGACCGGCGGCGACCAGATGGCCAGCCATCGGCTTGCCCATGATGCCGAGGCCGATGAAGCCGATTTTGCTCATGCAATGGTTTCCTTGTTGTGCGGTGCCGATACGGGTCGGCGGGTGAGATGGGGAGCGACCCAGCCGAGCCCGGCTTCAGTCGTGGCGCGCGGCTTGTATTCGCAGCCGATCCAGCCGGCGTATCCGAGCGCGTCGATCCGGCTGAACAGATAGTCGTAGTTGATTTCGCCGGTGCCGGGTTCGTGCCGCCCCGGGTTGTCGGCAAGCTGGATATGACCGATGCGGTCGAATTCGGATTCGATGGTGCGGGCGAGATCGCCCTCCATCACCTGCGCGTGATAGATGTCGTATTGCAGCTTCAGATTATCGGAGCCGACCTCGTCGATGATGTCCAGCGCCGGACGCGTGCGATCGACGAAGAAGCCCGGAATGTCGCGGGAATTGACCGGTTCCAGAAGCAGTTCGATTCCGGCATCCTTCAGGCGGGGTGCGGCATAGCGCAGATTTTCCACCAGCGTTTTGCGCGCCTGCGGCGCATTCTCGGGGCGGACGATGCCGGCGAGGCAGTTGACTCGCGGGCAGGACAGCACAGTCGCATAGTCGATCGCGCGGGCAACCCCTTCGCGGAATTCCGCGACCCGTGCGGGGTCGGCGGCGATGCCGCGCTCGCCGCCCGCCCAGTTGCCGGCCGGCAGGTTGTGCAGAACCAGAGACAGGTCGTTTCGGACGAGTTCGTCTTTCAGAACCTTCTTGTCATAGTCGTAGGGAAACAGGAACTCGACTGCCTCGAACCCGGCGGCGGTGGCGGCGGCGAAGCGTTCGAGAAACGGTTTCTCGTTGAACAGCATCGTCAGATTGGCGGCGAATCTCGGCATGGGAGCCTCCTTGGAACCGATGAAACAGGCGGAGTTCGTGGCGGTCAGCGCGAAGCCGGTTCGAGCGTCTTCGCACCCGCCGTCCCGTCCTTCTTAATCGAGAGGCTCGGGTCGAGACAGAGGATTTCCTCGAACTCGTTGACGTTGTCGATTTCGGTTCCCATCGAGATGTTGGTCACGCGTTCGAGAATGAATTCGAGCACCACCGGCACCTGATGATCTTCCATCAATTTCTGCGCACGCGCGAAGGCATCCTTGAACTCGTTCGGGCTTTTCACCCGGATTCCCTTGCAGCCGAGCCCTTCGGCGACCGCGACGTGATCGACGCCGTAGCCGCGCACCGTGTCCTCATCCGCTTCCATATTGATGTTGTCGAAGGCGAGGCTGACCTCGTAGTCGATCTTGAAGCCGCGCTGCGACTGGCGGATCAGGCCGAGATAGGAGTTGTTCACCACGATGTGCAGATAGGGCAGCTTGTGCTGGGCACCGACCGCAAGTTCATCCAGCATGAACTGGAAATCGTAATCGCCCG
>DASVGZ010000494.1:0-12865 GCA_036379275.1 Acidiphilium sp.
CGCTGCGTCCGAAACTGCGACGAATCGGTGTGCGAGCGGGAGCGTTCGCGCTCTGTCTGCCCTCGCTGCTCAAGCCGCGTTCGGCGTCGCTGCGCGCGACGCTGTGGGCGACGTGGCACAGGACTGGCCTGCCCGCCCTGCCGGCGCCGGGTTCGATTTCGACAACGGTTGCCGACTGGCCGGACGGGCTGGCGGAATTTCTCGGCTGGTACGAAGCCGGCCCCCGTGCGATCCGGCTCGATATCGCCGAACGCATCGCCGGAGAATTGCGCCATGTGGCGCGCCGCCACCCGGTGCCGGTGTCGTCGAGCCTCGTCTCCCGGCTCGGCATCGCGCAGGGGGAGCTTGCCGGCGTGCTGCGCGGTCTCGGCTTGTGGCTGATCGCCGGGGAAATCCTGCCGAAGGGGGCGTTCGGCCCGCCGGCGCCGGCAAGGGTCGCGATCGCGTCCGCACGCCGGACACGGCCGAAGCCGGTCGAGGCGCGGCCGGCGCCGGTCAATCCGGATCACCCCTTCGCGGCGCTCGCGGAGTTCCGGCGTGCCGCATCCTGACGGCCCGCATCCTGGCGACATGGACGAGGATGCCGGCTGGCAGCGGCTCGACAAGTTCCTGTTCCATGCGCGGTTCGTGAAAACCCGCGGCCTCGCCGGGCGGCTGATCGCTGCGGGCGGAGTCAGGATCAACCGGCAGATTACCGAAAAACCGCACGCGCGGCTCCGCCCGGGCGACGTGCTGACCCTTGCCCTGCCGCCGGGCGTGCTCGTGGTCCGGGTGCTGGAGCTTGGCCGACGGCGCGGCCCGGCGATGGAGGCGCGGCGGCTTTACGAGGAAATTCTCGAAGACGTGTCGTAATCTTGCACAACGGGACGCTTGGGGGCATATCGCGCACAAACGAATTTCAGGCGATCAGGAGTGAGCGATGACCTATGTGGTCACCGAAAACTGCATCAAGTGCAAATACATGGATTGTGTGGAAGTGTGTCCGGTGGACTGCTTCTATGTCGGCGAGAACATGCTGGTGATTCACCCGGACGAGTGCATCGACTGCGGGGTGTGCGAACCGGAATGCCCGGCGGAGGCGATCGTCCCGGATTCGGACGACAAGGCCGCGGCGTGGCTGGAGAAAAACCGCGAATTCGCGACGCTCTGGCCGAACATCACCCGCAAGGGCATCCCGCCCGAGGATGCCGACGACTGGAAGGACAAGCCCGGCAAGGCCGAACTTCTCTCCATGGAGCCGGGCGTTCCCTGAAGGTCTGCGGCCCGGGGCGGGACGTGGTTCCCGAATCGGCGTTTTTCTGTTATCATGGCTGAGTTTCCTCGAGTTTCTGACCGCCTCCCGTAGACGCGGCGGCGGATATCATTCCTCTCGACGGGGTTCAGCATGAAAAACGCCGGAGCGTCGCGTCAGGCGACCGCCTCAGCCGCAAGACAGCAACCGCGCAAGTCCGCATCTCCAGCCAGGGCGACGCCAGCGCCACAGCGTATCGCGAAACCCAAGGGCGGAGCCGCAGGAGCGAAACCGAAAACCACCACGAAATCTCCCGCACCGACCGGGGTGACCCGGAAATCGACATCGAAATCGACACCGCAACCGAAAGCGAGTCCCGAAACCACGAAACAGACAGCGAAGGCCGCGCCGAAAACCACGCCCGTGAAACCGTCAACTCCGAAACCGGCCCCCAAACAGCCGACCCCCAAAAAGCTGGCGCCACAAAAACCGGCGGCCGCAAAATCGACGCAAAGTCCGGCCAGGACAGCCGCACAGGCAAAGACGGCGACGCCGGCCAAACCATCCACCAAACAAGCGGAGCCGGCACGACAGCCGGCCGCACCACCAAAAGGCTCCCACTCTGAAATGACTGCCAGCGCTCAAGCCGTGACGAAAGACAAGTCTCCCAAGGATGCCAGCAAGGACGTGGCGAAAGCCAGGCCGGCTGCGGCTCCGCCGGTGGTGGGGGAGGTTGCACCGCCCGTGCAGGAAGCGGCTGCAGCGCCGGTCGCCAGCCCGACCCCGGCTCTCGCTGCGGCCCCGGCTCTCGCTGCGGCTTCGACGGTCGAGCGTGACGCGATGCCGCCGCCCGGTCCGCGTCCGGTCCTGCCCCAGCGCGCCATCGCCAAGGCCGAGGTGTTCAAGGCGGGCGATCACGTGATCTACCCGACCCATGGCGTCGGCAAGGTCGAGCGGATCGCGACCGAGGAAATCGCCGGGCAGAAGCTCGAACTGATCCACATCACCTTCGACGAGAATCGTATGACCCTGCGGGTGCCGGTGAACAAGGCGCGCACCGCCGGGCTGCGCAAGCTGTCCGGCCGCAAGCAGTTCGACGAGGTGCTGGCGACGCTGAAGGGCAGGGCGCGGATCAAGCGCACCATGTGGTCGCGCCGGGCGCAGGAATACGAGGCGAAGATCAATTCCGGCGACCCGATGGCGATCGCCGAGGTGGTGCGCGACCTGCACCGCAATGCCGGTCAGCCCGACCAGAGCTTTTCCGAACGCCAGATTTTCGAGGCGGCGCTGGAGCGCCTCGCCGCCGAGTATGGCGCCCTGGAAGGACTCGAAAAACAGGCCGCGATCGACAAACTTCTGGTGTTCCTCAAGACCGAATGAACCGGTTCGCTGCGGCAGGGCTGTCCGCATGGACAGTTTCCGCCGCAGCGGCGATGATGGCTCATGCTGTTCGATTTCACCGCCCTGCCGCCCGCCGATCAATACAAACTCCTGGCCTCGACCGTGGTGCCCCGGCCGATCGCCTGGGTGGTCACGCTCAGCCCGGAGGGCCGGCTGAACGCGGCGCCGTTCTCGTTCTTCAACGTGTTCGGCTCCGGGCCGCCGATCCTGTGCATCGGCATCGGCGCGCGCCGGCCGGGAGATCCGAAGGATACCGGCGAGAACATCCGCCAGACCCGGGAGTTCGTGGTCAATCTGGTCGGTCACGGCAATGCCGAGGCGATGAACGTCACCGCGATCGAGTTCGGCCCGGAAATCGACGAACTCGCCGAAGCCGGGCTGACCGTCCTGCCTTCGGTGAAGGTGAAGCCGCCGCGCATCGCGGAAAGCCCGGTCTCGATGGAATGCGTGCTCCATTCGATGATGGAGTTCGGGCCGGGCCGGGCCACGGTGATCGGCGAGGTGGCCGCCATGCACGTGCGCGACGATGCGGTGCTCGATGCAGGGCGCTGCCATATCGACACGCCGAAACTCGACCTGATCGCCCGGATGCACGGCGCTGGCTGGTATTCGCGCACTACCGAGCGGTTCGACATGCGGCGGATTCCGGTCGAGCAGTGGCGTCCGGTCGACTAGACGCGTGATGAACTCCGCTCCGCTCGTTCTGACCATGGGTGATCCCGCCGGCATCGGCGGGGAAGTCATGGCCAGTGCCTTTCGCGCCGCCCATGCGCCGGGAGCAGGAATCGCGCCGTGGTTCCTGATCGGAGATCCGGACTGGGCAGCGGGATTCGACGTGCCGGTCGAGACGATCGGCGACCCGGCGGAGGCCTTTGGCGTGTTCGCGCGCGCCCTGCCGATTTTGCCCGAACGGCTGGCGGTCCCCGCGACGCCCGGTCGCCCCGATCCGCGCAACGCCGGAGCGGTGATCCGCTCGATCGAAATCGCGGCGAAACTCGCGCTGAGCGGGCGCGCCTCGGCGGTGGTGACCAACCCGATCGCCAAGTCGGTGCTCTACGCGGCCGGCTTCGCCCATCCCGGCCACACCGAATTTCTCGGCGAACTCACCGGGGCTGCGCATCCGGTGATGATGCTCGCCGCACCCGGCCTGCGCGTGGTGCCGGTAACCGTGCATGTCTCGCTCCGCCGTGCGATCGAAAGCCTGACCGCCGACGCCATCGTCACTGCGGGGACAATCACCCACAGCGCGCTGATCCGCGATTTCGGCATCGCGGCGCCCCGGATCGCGGTGGCCGGACTCAACCCCCACGCCGGCGAGGGCGGGGCGATGGGCAGCGAGGACGCGGAGATCGTCGCCCCGGCGATCGCGGCCCTGCGGGCGGTGGGGATCGACGCAACCGGCCCGCTGCCGCCCGACACCATGTTCACCCCGTCGGCCCGCCTTAATTATGACGCCGCCCTGTGCATGTATCACGATCAGGCGCTGATCCCGCTCAAGACCATCGACATGGAGAATGGTGTGAACGTCACCCTCGGCTTGCCGGTCATCCGCACCTCGCCCGATCACGGTACCGCCTTCGATATCGCGGGCAAGGGCATCGCTAGGCCGGCGAGCCTGATCGCGGCGCTGCGCCTGGCCTCGACGATGGCGGCGAACAAGACGCCGGGAGCAGTACGATGAGCGGGGCGATGAACGCGCTGCGGCTCGGGGTCAATCTCGACCACGTGGCAACCCTGCGCAACGCGCGCGGCGCGGGATACCCGGACCCGATCCGCGCTGCGCATCTCGCGGTCGAGGCGGGCGCGGACGGCATCACCCTGCATCTGCGCGAGGACCGGCGGCATATCCGCGACGACGATATCCGCCGCGCCATCGCCCTGCCGGTGCCGCTCAACATGGAAATGGCGGCGACCGATGAGATGGTCGATATCGCCTGCGACCTCCGGCCGCACGCGAGCTGTCTGGTGCCCGAGCGGCGCGCTGAGGTCACCACCGAGGGCGGGCTGGATGCGGCGGGACAGGCCGATATGCTCGCGCCGCGGATCGCCCGGCTGCGCGCGGCCGGCATCCGGGTCTCGCTGTTCGTCGATCCCGAACCGCGCCAGCTCGATGCGGCGGCCGCGCTCGGCGCTCCCGTCGTCGAGTTGCACACCGGCGCCTATGCCGAGGGAAGGCCGAACGAACTCGACCGCCTGATCGAGGCCGCGCGGCACGCCGCCTCGCTCGGGCTCGAGGTTCATGCCGGCCATGGGCTAACCTTCGCCAATGTCGCGCCGGTCGCCGCGATCCCCGAACTCCGGGAACTCAATATCGGCCATTTCCTGGTCGGCGAGGCGGTGTTCATCGGCCTCGCGGAATCGATCCGGCGGATGCGCGCCCTGATCGATGCTGCGCGCCGCCGCGCTGTGTAGCCGGACATACGGAGGTATAACTTGCCATCGGTGGCGACGGCCTTCAAAAGACCGGCGATGCATCTCGCCCACCGCCCCACACGGCTCGACCGCTATATTTTCGGCCAGCTCGCGATCGGGCTGGTCGCGGCGACATTCGGGCTGGTCGCGCTGATCTGGCTCACCCAGTCGCTGCGGTTTATCCAGCTTATCATCCAGCGCGGCCTGTCGCCGTTCGTGTTCATCCACCTCACCGGACTTCTTCTGCCCAGCTTTTTCGCGGTGATCCTGCCGATCACTTGCTTCATCGTCGCCCTGTTCGTCTACACACGGCTTTCGGCTGACCGCGAACTGACCGTGATGCGCGCCTCCGGCCTGTCGGACGGGGCGATCGCCCGCCCGGCGCTGGTGCTCGCGGTCATGACCATGATCCTCTGCTGGGGGCTGAATCTCTGGCTGGTGCCGACCAGCCTGTCGAGCTTCAGCAAGTTCGAGTTCGAGATCCGCAACCGGATCGCGGCATTCCTGCTGGAACCCGGCGTATTCACGCCGATTCCGGGCCATATCACCGTCTACGTCCAGCGGCGCGACAGCAAGGACGTGCTGCACGGCATCCTGATCGAGGATGCGAGGCAGAAGGGCGCCGAGGCGACGATTTTGGCTCGCACCGGGCGGCTGGTCGCCGGACCCGAAGGACCGGAAGTCCTTCTGCTCGACGGATCGCGCGAGCAGATCGACCCCAAGACCGGCCGCCTCAATGTCCTGACCTTCAAGCGGAACCTGATCGACCTCGCGCAGTCCGGCACGACCCGGCTGAACCTCGTGCCGAAGGCGTCGGAGGCGACGACCTGGCAGTTGTTCCACCCCGACCCGGCGAAGGTTCCCGAGGCGATGCGCAAGAAATGGTACGCCGAAGGATGGCGTCGGCTGGCCGACCCCTTCGCCGTTCTGTCCTATATGCTGATCGCCCTGCTCGCCGTGCTGCGAAGCCCGTTCCGCCGCCATGGCGGAACCGTCGCGCTCGCGGGGGCGATTTTCGGCGTCATGTTCCTGGTGGCGCTCGGCCTCGGGGTGGACAGCCTCGCGGCGCGGCACACAGGGCTGGTTCCGCTGATTTTCGTGGTGGCGGCCGGACCGGCGGCAGTGAGCGCCGCCATCCTGTTCCGCATCGGCCGGCGCGCCCGGATCGTACCGGTATGAGACGGGTGCGTCCGAGCCTGCCGCCGCTGACCCTGTCGCTCTATATCGGCCGGCGCTTCCTGCTCGCGGTGATCGGGATGCAAGCCGGACTGACCGCGATCGGCTCGCTGTTCGATTTTCTCGATCTGCTGCGCCAGGCTTCCGATCGGCCGGATGTCACTTTCGGCAAGGTGGTGGCGATGGAGGTGTTCCGCATTCCCTGGCTGGGGATGCAGATTCTTCCCTTCGCCGTGCTGATGGGCGGCATTTTCGCCTTCTGGCGCCTGACCCGGTCTTCCGAACTCGTGGTGGCGCGGGCGACCGGGGTTTCGGCGTGGCAGTTTCTTGCCATGCCGGTCCTTTGCGCCGCGCTGATCGGCGTGTTCACCACGACGGCGGTCAGCCCGGTCTCGGCGGCGATGTTCGCCCATGCCGAATCGCTCTATTCGCGCTACCTGCAGGCCGGGTCAGGGCCGCTGTCGCTCGAGGGCGGGCAGCTCTGGCTGCGCCAGACCGACACCGCGACCGGCCCGGGCGGAACCGCGATCCTTCATGCCGATGACGTGCATCTCAAGGGCCGGATTCTCACCACCGGCCACATGACCGTTCTGCGCCTCGGTCCCGACACCACGTTGCGCGACCGGATCGAGGCGAAGAGCGGCCAGCTCGAACCCGGCGGCTGGACGCTGGATCACGTCTCCATCCTGACGCCAGACGCCCTGCCGGAAACCCTGCCGTCGATGCATTTTCCCACCGACCTGACGGTGAGCCGGGTGCAGGAAAGCTTCGCGAGCCCGAGCGCCCTGTCGTTCTGGGCTTTGCCTGGATTCATCCGCCTGCTCGAACGTTCGGGGTTCTCGCCGACCCGGCATGAACTCGCGTTCCAGACCCTGCTCGCCCTGCCGCTGCTCTGCGCGACCATGGCCCTGGTCGCGGCCGGATTCTCGATGCGCCAGTCGCGGCGCGGCGGCGTCGCCCGGACGCTCGGCGCCGGAATCGGCTGCGGCTTCGCCCTGTTCATGATATCCGAGGTCGCCGCGCAGTTCGGCAAGTCGGGCGCCATGCCGGTCACCCTCGCCGCCTGGGCGCCTGCCCTGGCCGGGCTGATGCTCGCGCTTGCGCTGCTGCTCCATCTGGAGGATGGCTGAGTGATGCGGGGAGCGCGATTCTGGAAGAAACCGGGCCGGAAGAAACCAGGCTGGCAGCGTCCAGACTGGAAATGGCTGGTCGGGCTCGGTGTCGCCGCCTGCGCGATCGGCGCGGCGCCGATGGCGGCCCGTGCCCAGTTGGCCAACTTGGTAAGCGGGCCGACGGAGCCGCTCTCGAAATCGAAGCCGGTGACCTTTCTGGCCGACCAGGTTGCCTATGACCACCAGACCGATATCGTCACCGCGACCGGCCACGTCCAAGCCTGGCAGAACGGCCATACCCTCTATGCCGACAAGGTGGTGATCGACCAGGCGCACAACACCGCGACCGCGATCGGTCATGTCGTCCTGATCGAACCCGGCGGCCAGATCGTTTTCGCGAAACACGCCGATCTCTCGCAGGGCATGAAGAACGCGGTTCTGAACGGCGTCGCCAGCATCCTCGCCGAAAACGGGCGGATGGTCGCCAACGGTGCGCGGCGCTACGGTGGCGTGATCAACGAATTGTCGAAGCCGGTCTATTCCACCTGCAATCTCTGCAAGGACGACCCGACGGCGCCGCCACTCTGGCAGATCAAGGCGCGCAGCGCGATCGAGGACCTGCAGCACAAGGTGATCGAATACCACGACGCCCAGCTTCAGGTTTACGGAATCCCGGTCTTCTACCTGCCCTATATCTCAATGCCCGACCCGTCGGTGAAACGGCAGAGCGGGCTTCTGATCCCGTCGTTCGGCTCGTCGACCCATATCGGCGAGTTCTTCGCGATTCCGTATTTCTGGGTCATCAGCAAGAGCCAGGATCTGACGATCGTGCCGATCGTCGCGACCAAGGCGGGCCCGGTGCTCGACCTGAAGTACCGGCAGGCGTTCAACTTCGGCAAGCTGTCCGTCAATGTTTCCGGCGGGCGCGACCGCTACGCCGATCCGGCCGGATTTTCCGATGCGATCTTCTCGAACGGCATCTTCGACCTGAACGACACGTGGCGCGCCGGTTTCTCCTACAATCACACCTCGACGGTCCAGTATCTCAACGATTTCCGCTATCTGCCGAATGCCGGCTTCCTGACCTCCGATCTTTATCTCGAAGGATTCGGCGAGGGTTCCTACGCGAAGATCGAGGCGCAGACCTTCCAGGGACTGGTCGCGACGATTTCGCAGGACAAGCTGCCGATCATCGCGCCCTATGCGCGCTATGCGTATTTCGGCGAACCCGACAGCCTGGGCGGGCGCTTCTCGATGTCGGCGAATCTGTTCAGCATCTACCGCCACAACGGCACCGACAGCCGTCGGGTCGCCGTGATTTCCAATTACGACCTGCCGTTCGACGGGCCGATGGGGATGCTGTTCGACGCGCGGATGCGGCTGATCACCGCCGGATATTCCGCGAGCAAGCTCAACGAGCAGCCGAATTATTCCAGCGAGACCAACGCGACCACGGCGCGCGCGATCCCGATCGGGGCGGTGTCGATGCGCTGGCCGATGGTGCGCTCGGCCGGACGCTGGGGCGAGCAGGTGATCGAGCCCCGGGTCCAACTGGTCGCCGCCCCGATCTACGGAATGGGTCAGACCCTGGATATCCCGAACGAGGACAGCCTCGACCTGCAGTTTTCCGATGCCAACCTGTTCAGCCTGCAACGGTTCGGCGGAATCGACCGGTTCGCCGGCGGATCGCGGGTCGATTACGCGCTTCAGGGCGCGTGGTATCTGCCCGGCGGTGCCTCGGTGAGCGGACTTGTCGGCCAGTCCTATGCGTTTCACAAAAGCCGGCTCTATCTTCCGGGTAGCGGGCTCGACGACAATTTCTCGGATGTCGTGGCGCGGGCGCGGGTCGCCCCGGCGCCCTGGCTCAGCCTGACCTACCGGACCCGGCTGTCGCACGCCGATCTCGGGGTGCGGATGATCGACACATACGCCACCTTCGGCACCAGCGCGCTGAACTTCAACGCGGGCTATTTCTATGCCAACACTAACCCGTACTATCTGTTCACCCAGCCGGGTCCGCTACCGTCGGCCTATTTCACTCCGCGCCGCGAATTCACCCTCGGCGCGGGAACCTCGCTGGTTCCGCACTGGACGTTTTCCTCCTCGGTCCAGCGCAATCTGGAGACCGGGCATTTCGACAATATCGGCGTCACCGCGATCTGGCAGAACGAGTGCGCGGCGGTGAACATCAGCTTCTACCGGAATTTCAACTCGTTCAACTACGATCACGGCAGCACCACCCTGCTGATCGACATCACGCTCAAGACTCTCGGCAATATCGGATTCAGCGCCCTATGAAACTCTCCACCGCTTCCGTTCTCGCGTTCGCCATGGCCGCCGTGTTCGGTCCGGTCCCGGGCGCCCACGCGCAGAGCGCGCAGATCGTCGCCGTCGTGAACGGCTCGGTCATCACCAGCCAGGATGTCGATGCGCGCACGCGGCTGTTCGCCGCCTCCGCCGGGCTGCCGCAGAACCCCGAGGTTCTCGCCCGGCTGAAGCCGCAGATCACCAACGAGCTGATCGATCAGGCGCTGCAATTGCAGGCGATCGAGAAAAACCAGGTCGTGGTGCCGCAGGCCCGCCTCGTCGCGGCGCTCGAGCAGGTCGGCAAGGCGAACGGGCTGCCGCCGGGCGGGTTGCGGGCAAAGCTCGCGGCGGAAGGCGTTCCGTTTTCCACCCTGGTCAGCCAGTTCCGCATCCAGCTCGGCTGGAACGGCGTTCTGAAAAAACAGCTCGGCCCGGATCTGCGCCCCACCCCGGAGGATATCGCCGCTGAAAAGCGCGCGATGCAGCATGAGATCGGCCAGACCCAGTATCACATCGCCGAAATCTTCATCCCGATCGACGGACCGTCGGATGAGGCGAACGCCAGGCATTTCGCCGATACGGTGATCAAGCAGTTGCGCGCCGGCGCGCCGTTCCCGGTGGTCGCGGCGCAGTTCAGCCAGACCGGCAGCGCCCTGACCGGCGGCGATCGCGGCTGGGTTCAGCCCGACCTGCTCGATCCGGCGGTGAGTGCTATCGTCCAGCGGATGCCGACCGGCGCGATCAGTGATCCGGTCCGGGTCGCTGGCGGCTACGAGATCGTCCAGCAACTCGGCTCCCGCAAATTCGGCGAGGAAAACCAGACCCTGCTTCATATCCGGCAGGTCTTCCTGCCATTCCCGACCGCGTTCGCTGGCGGTCAGCCGACCGCCGGCCAGCTTGCGGTGCTGAGTCATGCCAATGCACTGCGCGGCTCCCTGCACGATTGCCAGGCGGTATCGGCGGCGAATGCGGCGGCGGGCAATGCCCAGCCGAGCGATCCGGGGCAGATCAACCTCGCCGCCGTGCGGCCGGCGGCATTCCAGACCCTGCTCGGCGGCCTGCCGATCGGTCAGATCAGCGAGCCGCTGGTGTCGCATCAGGGCGTCGCGCTGGTGATGGTGTGCAGCCGGGAGACCGGCAAGATCGGTCTGCCGGGCGACAAGGAAATCACCGAACTTCTGGTGGAGCGCCGGGTTTCGCTCGAATCGCAGCGCCTGATGGATACGCTACACCGCGAGGCGATCATCCAGCGTTTCCCGGCTGCCGGGTAGCCTGATGACCGAGGCGCGCGAGGCGCTGCGTGCCGTCATCGACCGGCACGGGCTTGCCGCGCGCAAGTCGCTGGGTCAGCATTTCCTGCTTGATCCGGAACTTCTGGCGCGGATCGCACGGGTGGCGGGCTCGCTCATCGGGGTGAACGTGATCGAGGTTGGCCCCGGACCCGGCGGCCTGACCCGCGCCCTGCTCGACACCGGGGCGGCGAGCGTCACCGCGATCGAGATCGACCCCCGCGCGATCGCCGCGACATCGGAACTGCTCGCCGCCCATGGCGACCGGCTCCGGGTGATCGAGGGCGACGCCCTGGGAATGGATCTGGCCGGACTGGCGCCGACGCCGCGCGCAATCGTCGCCAACCTGCCCTACAACGCGGGCACGGCCATGCTGGTGGACTGGCTGCACCATGCCGCCGAATTTCGCTCGATGACCCTGATGTTCCAGCGCGAGGTGGCCGAACGCATCGTGGCGGCGCCGGGCTCGCCACACTATGGCAGGCTCGCCGTTCTGGCGGCGCTGACCGTCGAGCGGTCGATCGGGATGATCGTTCCGGCCGGCGCGTTTTCGCCGCCGCCCAGGGTGGAATCCGCCGTGGTCCGGCTGGTGCCGCATCAGCGCCAGCCATCCGGTGACCTGCTCGTCCTCGTGGGGCGGGTGACGGCGGCGGCCTTCGGTCAGAGGCGCAAGATGCTGCGCGGGTCGCTGCGCGCGCTCGGCGGTGCGGCGCTGCTCGAACGGGTCGGGATCGATCCAGCGCTGCGGGCAGAAGTGCTGGCGCCGGACGATTACGTCAGGCTGGCCGAATCGCTGTAGCGATTACCGCAGGGTCCGGTTCGGTGCGTTGAGCCGGATCACGTGCGGCGCGGGCGCTTCGGCGACTTCGGTGCCGCTGGCATTCCGGGCGTAGATCACGTTGCCCGGCGCCTGATCGTAGATGAAGCCGTAGGTCGGATAGGTGGTGCCGAACCGCCCGCCGCCGATCGAGACCTGAACGGCCGACCAGTTGTTGTCGCGGGACACGTCGACCACCGGAACGTCGCGGGTCACGGTATCGGGTACCCAGTTCGCCTGATCGACCAGAATTTCCCGGCTGTTGATCACTTTCGCCACCACGGCGACGTGGCCGAGCGGAATCCGCCCGCTGGAGCGGAAATTCAGCACCGAGCCGACCGCCGGGCGGGAGCCGCGGGCGTAGCGCCCGGCCGCCTCGGCCCACCACAGGAAGGCGTCGCCCTTGAGGTCGATATGTGACACGTCGCGCGCATAGGGCACGCACCAGAGATAGGCGGAGCGGCGGATATAGTGGTGCAGATGGCTGGAATGGCGCTCGTTCAGGTGCCGGGCGTAGGTGTGCCGGTCATCCACCCGGCGGATGTCCGAACGATGACGATCGTCGGCCCGGCGGATTTCGGAGTGGTGACCGGTCTCGCGATAGACGGCCTCATGCCGGACGGCTTCGTGATGAACGACTGCATGGCGGGTCGTCTCATGCCGGTAAGCTACGTGATGAACTTCCAGCTTGTGAACGATCCTGCGAGTCGAATGATTCGTTTTGTGGGTGGGAGACGCATGGCCGACTTGCGAAAATCCCAGAACAGCAACCGCGCAGCCGAGCACTCGCAGAATAGTCTGAATGCTGGTCCCGCTCTGTCGCATTTTCTGTTCGTCCCCAGATGCTCAGGTCGCCTGCTTATGCAGGAAAACATAAATCAATCAAGCCTCTATACCGGAATGTTCCGGTAGTTACCAAACTGAAGTCGCGCCGCTCATGGCCCGACTCGATCCTGGTTTTTGCCCCCCGTGTGCGTTGCTGTTACGGGGGCGTTGCAGATTCTGCAACCCTCAAATCTGGCAAAAATGTCACGGGCCAGAAAATTTTCATTTCTGGCCCGCTCGATGACATCAATTTAAGACGGATGTCCTAATTTATAGTTAATCGACCGAAATCCGG
>DASVGZ010000495.1:0-2014 GCA_036379275.1 Acidiphilium sp.
GATGCCGTAGCGCTTCACCCGGTCGGCAATGATGCCGGCGCCGAGATTGCTGATCCTGAAGATCGTCTCGAGACCTTTCTCGCCGACATGCTTCTTTACCTTGTTGATGTCATGGCCGATGCCGGCCATCACCTGCCCGCCATTCCGGCCGGTACCGCCATAGCCGAGGTATTTTCCCTCCAGCACGGCGATATCGGTGATGCCGTGCTCGGCAAGCTCGAGCGCCGTATTGATCCCGGAAAACCCGCCACCGATCACCACCACGTCCACGTCGAGATCGCGGTCGAGTCGCGGGAAGGACAGGTCGTATTTTCGCGTGGCGAAATAATAGGTCGGCGATTCGATGGTCTTCATCGGGAGATCTTCATCGGCGTTCTGTTTCGTTTCCTCGCTGACCGGCGGGCGGAGTTTCCCGGCAGATCGACAGCGCGATTAAACAATGGACGCGCCCGCGCGGCATATTGCGCAACGCGCCGGTTGTTCGATAAATTGCGCCAGTCGCGGACCCGCCCGCTGAAATCGGCCCGCAGGAAAATGCTCGCATGGCGCACCGCAAATCCGCCACCGCCACGATCCCCATGATCCGCTCCTCGGTGGCGAACCATGTCATCGCGGCAATTCTCGCGCGCCCCGGCGGCGCGGCCTTCCTGCGCAAGACCCATGGCATCAGAAGCGCCCGGGCGGATCTCTACGAGCGCATCGCCATGGCCCGCTATCTCGCCTTGTTCGAAGATGCCGCGACCCTGGCCGGCGATCCGTTTTTCGGCGCCCGGCTCGGCTTCTCGCTGCCGCCCGGCGAACTGCTCGGCCCCGTCGGCTTTCTTGTGCTGACCAGCCCGACCCTGCGCGCCGGGCTGGAAAGCATGATGCACTATATCGGCATCTGGCAGGATGCCACCGGAATCTCGCTGCACGATCACGACGATACCGTCATCTGGTCCTACCGGATCGAGGACGCCGCGCTCTGGCCGCGCCGGCAGGACGCCGAATTCACCCTCGCCGCCACCTGCACGATGATCCGCAGCGCGACCGGCAGCACCTGGACGCCGCTGGAAGTGCAGTTCGAACATCCGCGTCCGAAGCAGATCCAGGCTCTGCAATCGATGTTCCGCGCGCCCCTGCGCTTCGGTCAACCGGCAAACGCTCTGGTGCTGGACGCGGCGGACCTGGACCGGCCGATCAACCGGGCCGATTCCGGGTTCGCACCCTTCCTGCGCCGCCATATCGAGGACATGCTCGCCTCGGAACGAACCGAACCCGGCCTCGTCCAGCAGGTCCGCCAACTGGTGGCGCGCGATCTGGGACGCACCCCGGTCAGTCTCGGCACACTCGCGGCGGAACTCGACATGCCGCCGCGCACGCTCCAGCGCTATCTGGCCGAAGCGGGAAACTCGGTCCGGGACATCGTACGGGAAGCAAAAATCCGCGAGGCGAAAGCCCTGCTCACGACCGGCACAAGGCAGATCGGCGCCATCTCGCAGGCCGTCGGCTACGGCGACCCGACCGCGTTCTGGCGCGCCTTCAAAGGCTGGGAAGGGGTTTCGCCCGCAGGCTACCGGCGAACCCGCGGCAGGCGCGACTGAGGGTCTGAAAATTCGTGGTCGGAGTGAGAGGATTCGAACCTCCGGCCCCTGCGTCCCGAACACAGTGCTCTACCAGGCTGAGCTACACTCCGATGCGCGGCCTATAGCCAAGCGGCGACGCCGAAGCAAGACGGGGGACTCGCGAGCGACGGTTTCTTACGGGATTCCGATCACTTTTCTCCGTTTTTTCAGTTCATAGTGGCCTGCTCCGGAGAAGCCATGGTAAGAGCGGCGCCGATGATCGAGCGACGCCGTCTTTTCCGACTGCTCGCCGGCGGCGGTCTTGCCGGGGCCGGCGGCCTGATCGCGCCGTCGTCCGCTCGGGCATCGACCCGCCCGCTCGTCATGATCGACCCCGGCCACGGCGGCAAGGATCCGGGCTCGATCGGCGCCGGCGGGATCATGGAAAAAACCATCACCCTCGCCACCGG
>DASVGZ010000496.1:0-3496 GCA_036379275.1 Acidiphilium sp.
AGAATCATCATCAATCATATGGCGGCTTTTCTGTTTACGGAAGGATGTGGCGAATGGCACGGCCCCGAACTTTAAGCGCGGGTTGAGACACCATCACTCAGCCGCCCGCGCCACCCAGGTGCTTCTGCATCCGCCGCACCGCCACGATCACGATCAGCAGCGCGAGATCGGCGGCGACCAGCACGGCGGCGCTCGGCCGCGCGGTGGACAGGTTGGCCGCCAGCACCCGCACCGGGTCGATGCCCGAATTCAGCGCATACCACGCGGCCTCGCCGACGGCGGTAATCGCTGCCGCCCCCACCGCGAGCACCACCAGCCCGGCGATGGAGCGGCGGAATACGTGCGGCGTGGCGCGCCAGAGCATCAGCCATACGAACAGGCCGGTGGGAACCATGGCAATGCTGACATCGATCTTCTGGGTCAGAAAAAAATGCCAGAGCGACAGGGCCGCGATCGGGTAGATCAGCCGGTGCAGCTTTTTCCACCGCCGGCCGAGCCGGGCGACCGCCGCATCGGTCGAGGTCAGGGCAAGGGCGATGAAACCGGCGGTCGCGATCGTGCCGAGGATCAGATAGAACACCGAGAACATCTGGTCGAACACGAAGCCAAGCGCGAACCCCTCGTCGGCGGCGTAAAGAACGATATGGGCAATCGTGTAGAACGCCGCGGCAAGGCCGAGCATCCGTCGCAGCATCACCACCCGGGGCCAGTCGAACAGGGTGCGCAGCGGCGTGACCGCGAGGCAGAGAACCAGAAAGCGGATCGCCCAGAACCCGGTATCGAGCATCGCCTGATGCACCGGCCTGCCGCCGAAATCACCCGCGTGCCACTGCCACAGGATCAGCGGCACCGGGGCGATGCAGCCGGCCAGAACCACCGTCTTCAGCCAGGAAAACCGCCCGGCGGCCGTGCGCCAGGGCGGCGCGAAAATCGCGGGGCGGCGGCGCGGGCGGGTCTCGGTTGCAGCGGTCATGACGAATCCCGGTCAGGTTACACCATCGATACGCACGGAGACGGGAAACGGATGAACAATCCTGCCCTTCCGCCCGCACATTCGCGCGAGTCTCCCATGCCGGCCCGGCGTGCTTGACCGGCGGCGGGCGGCACTCCCATAAGACCCACATGATCGACCATTCCCTCCGGCGGACCGAAATCCGGCGAATTATCCGCCCGGCCCTGATATAGGGGCCGGGGTGCTCCGCCTGCCGTCCCATCTGCCGGAATTTTCATCATGAACGACGCCCTGACCACCCAACGCGACTATCGCGGCACCGTCTACCTGCCGCGCACCGACTTCCCGATGCGCGGTGACCTGCCGAAACGCGAGCCGGAAGCCCTGGCGCGCTGGCAGGCGGACGGCCTGTTCCAGCGCCTGCGCGCAGCTTCGGCGGGGCGGCCCGCGTTCATCCTGCACGACGGCCCGCCTTACGCGAACGGCAACCTGCATATCGGTCACGCGCTCAACAAAATCCATAAGGACGTGATCAACCGAGCCCGCCAGATGGCCGGGTTCGACGCCAATTACGTGCCGGGCTGGGACTGTCACGGCCTGCCGATCGAATGGAAGGTCGAGGAGCAATACCGCAAATCCGGCCGCGACAAGGACGAGGTTCCGGTTCTGGAATTCCGGCGCGAATGCCGCGACTATGCCCAGCACTGGCTCGACGTTCAGGCGGCGGAATTCCGGCGTCTCGGCGTCGAGGGCGACTGGGATAACCGCTACGCGACGATGGATTTCTCCTCCGAGGCGGCAATCGTCGCCGAAATCCACAAATTCGTGGCGAACGGCGCGCTCTATCGCGGCCTTCGCCCGGTGATGTGGAGCCCGGTTGAAAAGACCGCCCTTGCCGAGGCCGAGGTCGAATACCAGGACCGCAGGGACACCGCGATCTGGGTGCGCTTCCCGGTGATCTCGCCCGATTTCGCCGGCGGTTCCATCGTCATCTGGACCACGACGCCCTGGACCATTCCCGGCAACCGCGCGATCGCCGCCGGGCCGAAATTCGACTACGTGCAAATCCGCGTCGATGACGTAGCCGAAGGCAGCCTTGCCCGCGCGGGCGAAACCCTTCTGGTCGCCTCCGAACTGCTCGATGCGTTCCTCGGCGATACCGGAATCGCCGCCCATACCGTGCTGCGCACGATCGCCGGCCATGACCTCGCCGGTGCGGTCGCCGCCCATCCGCTGCGCGGACGCGGCTACGATTTCGACGTGCCGGTGATTACCGGCGATTTCGTCACCACCGAGGCCGGCACCGGCTTCGTTCACATGGCGCCCGGCCATGGCGAGGACGATTTCCTTCTCTGCCGCGAACGCGGCATCGAAATCCCCGAAACCGTGCAGGACGATGGCACCTACGCGCCGGACGTGCCGATCTTCGCCGGCATCCATGTCTACAAGGCCGCCGATCCGGTCTGCAAAATTCTCGAGGAAGCCGGCGCTCTGCTCAAGCGCGAGGAGTTCCTTCACTCCTACCCGCATTCCTGGCGCTCGAAGGCGCCGCTGATCTTCCTCGCCCGCCCCAACTGGTTCATCCGCATGGACGGCGACGGACAAATCCGCGCCCGGGCGCTGGAGGCGATCGACCGGACCGCCTTCGTGCCGGATGCCGGGCGCAACCGTATCCGCTCGATGGTCGAGAACCGGCCGGACTGGTGCATCTCGCGCCAGCGCGCCTGGGGCGTTCCGATCGCGATTTTCGTGCGCAAATCGGACAAGACGGTCCTGAACGACGCTTCGGTGTTCGCGCGCATCCGCGCCTTCTTCGAAACCGAGGGCGCCGACGCCTGGTATGCCCGCCCCGCCGCCGACTTTCTCGGCAACGACCATAACCCCGACGATTTCGAGCAGGTGTTCGATATCGTCGATGTCTGGTTCGAAAGCGGCTCGACCCACGCCTTCGTTCTTGAAGCGCGCGGAATGCAGTGGCCGGCCGATCTCTATCTCGAAGGCTCGGACCAGCATCGCGGCTGGTTTCAGGCCGCCCTGCTCGAAGCGGTGGGAACCCGCGGCACCGCTCCGTTCAAGGCGATCGTCACCGACGGCTTCGTGCTCGACGAACAGGGCCGGAAAATGTCGAAATCGCTCGGCAACGTCACCGCCCCGCAGGAGGTGATCGGCCAGTACGGCGCGGACATCCTGCGTCTCTGGGTGATGAATTCCGACATCCACAACGATCTGCGCATCGGCAAGGACATTCTCAAGCAGCAGGCCGATCTCTACCGGCGCATCCGCAACACGCTGCGCTGGCTGCTCGGCGGGCTGGACGGTTTCACCGAAGCCGAAAAGATCACGCCGGAAGCGATGCCGGAACTGGAACGGCTGGTCCTGCACCGGCTTGCCGAACTCGACGCGATGGTGCGGCGCGCGGTCGACACCCATGACTGGACCGGCGTCTATCCGGCGATCCACGGTTTCTGCAACAACGATCTCTCCGCTTTTTACTTCGACATCCGCAAGGACGCGCTCTACTGCGACGTGAAGCTGGATGCCGAC
>DASVGZ010000497.1:0-6139 GCA_036379275.1 Acidiphilium sp.
CCGCAGCCGGAGGTGTCGGTGACGATCGCGTCCAGCCCGCCCGCCTCGATTTCCCGGCTCCATGCGGCCACGTTCGCCCGTGCGAAATCGAGCGCGGCTTCGTGTTTGCCGAGATGATGGGTCAGCGCGCCGCAGCATCCGGCGCCCTTCGCGATGACCACCTCCACCCCCATGCGGGTCAGAAGGCGGATCGTGGCGTCGTGGATGCCGGGGTCGAGCACCGGTTGGGCGCAGCCGGCGAGCAACGCGACCCGCGCGCGCCGGGTTCCCTCGGCGGGAAACACGCCGGGCCGCTCGGCCGCGCCACGTGCCGGCAGTCTGGCAGGGGCGAGGTCGAGCATCGCGCGCAACCGCCGCGCGAACACGCCGCTGCCGATCGGTCCGCCGACGAGGCGGGCCAGCCGGGCTCCGCGCAGCGCCAGCCGCATCCGTGCCGGATAGGGCAGGATCGCGGCGAGCAGGGCGCGCAAGGCGCGGTCGTGGCGGGGGCGCGTGTAAGTCTCCTCGACCCGAACCCGCGCGTGGTCGATCAGGTGCATGTAATCGACGCCGGAGGGGCAGGTGGTCATGCAGGACAGGCAGGACAGGCAGCGGTCGAGATGGAGCGCCACCGGTTCGCTCGCCGGCGCCCCGGTCTCCAGCATGTCCTTGATCAGGTAGATTCGTCCGCGCGGGCTGTCATCCTCGTCGCCGATGGTCACGAAGGTCGGGCAGGTCGCGGTGCAGAAGCCGCAATGCACACAAGAGCGCAGGATTTTGTCGGCGATCGCGATATCCGGGGCGGCGAGCTGTTCAGGAGTGAAATTGGTCTGCATGGCGGCTTTCAGGCAGCGAACAACCGTCCGGGGTTGAGAATCCCGGCGGGGTCGAAGGCGGCGACCACGCGCCGGCGGATCGTCGCGAGCGCCTCGGGTTCCGACGGTACGGCATCGGCGTGGTGGCGCAACGCTTCCGGTGCACGCATCAGCCACCAGGTGCCTTTGGTGCGACGAGTGGCGGCCACGACCGCCTCGTGCGCCTCGACCGTGGCTGGGCCGGTCAGGAACACGAGTCCGCCTCCCCAGTCGAAATAGCCGAACATGCCGGCATCATGGGCGCGCCGCAGGATCGTGGGGCCGTAGGAGGGACGCACGGAAACCCGCCAGATCGCGTCGTTCGGCTGTACCGGCAGGGCCTCGCCGTCGCGCACCGCGCGCCAGAGGGTCCGGCTCGCCTCGGTTCCCAGTTTCTCGGCAATGCCGAACCGGCGCAGCAACTCGCACAGCCGGCCGAGCCGGTAGGTGACCGAATCCGCGAAATCCTCGACCCGCGCGAGAGTCACCGGCTGCTCATAGCCCATCGCCATCGCCGCTTCCTGCGGCAAATGGGCCGCGCCCGAGACTGACCAGGGCGAGCCCAGCGCCGTCGCGAGCGCCTCGACCGCCTGGTCGGGCTGAAGCCCGCGCAGCAGGATGGTGCCGGTGGCTTCCGGTGCCGGCAGAACCTTCAGGGTCATCTCGGTCATTACCCCGAGCGTGCCGTAAGAGCCAGCGAACAGCTTGCACAGGTCGAGCCCGGTCACGTTCTTCAGCACCCGTCCGCCCGAGCGGATGATCTCGCCGCGCCCGGTCACCGCGCGCATCCCGAGCAGATGATCGCGCATCGCACCCCAGGCGATCCTGCGCGGCCCGGACAGGTTGGCGGCGACGATGCCTCCCACCGTCTGCGCCCCGGCTTCGAGAAACGTGTAATGCGGCGGCTCGGCGATCAGATGCTGGCCGGCTTCGGCGAGCCTTGTCTCCAGCGCGTCCAGCCGCGTTCCGGCGCGCACCGTCACGACCAGTTCCTTCGGAGCGTGGAGCGGGATGCCGGAAAAACCTCTCGTGCTCAGCGTATCGGCGACCTGAACCGGGCGCAGGAAACCGGCTTTCGAGCCGAGCCCCTCGATTGCGAGCGGTTCGCGCGCCGCCACCGCCGTCCGGATCGCGGCGGCGAAGCCCTCCTCCGTGTCGGGCGCGATCATGCGGCCCGTGGAATGCTGGCGGACAGCGGAAATACCTTCGCGGTGTTGAGCAGCCAGTCCGGGTCGAACGCGGTCTTGATCCGGCGCTGCTGATCGAGCTCGGTTTCGGTGAACTGCACGCCCATCAGATCGCGCTTCTCCACGCCCACCCCGTGCTCGCCGGTCAGGCAGCCGCCGACCTCGACGCAGAGTTTCAGAATATCTGCGCCGAAGGCCTCGGCCTTGTGCAGACTTGCCGGATCGTTGGCATCGAACATGATCAGCGGGTGAAGGTTGCCATCCCCGGCATGGAAGATATTGGCGACTTTCAGGCCATATTGCTCGCTCATCGCGCCGATCCGGCCAAGCACGTCGGGCAGCGTGCTGGTGGGAATCACGCCATCCATGCAGAGATAATCAGGGCTGATCCGCCCGATTGCGCCGAACGCCCCCTTGCGTCCCTTCCAGATCGCCGCCGATTCCGCGGCGCTCTGCGACACTTTCAGGCTGAGCGGGTCGAACTGTCCGCAAATCTCCCGGATCCGGCCGAGCAGCGCGTCCTGCTCAGCGATGGATCCCTCGACCTCGACGATCAGCATCGCCTCCGCGTCGAGCGGATAGCCGGCATGGGCGAACGCCTCGCAGGCGTGGATCGCCGGCCGGTCCATGAATTCCAGCGCGACCGGAATGATCCCCGAGCCGATGATCGCATCAACGCAGGCGCCGGCGATCTCGTTGGCGCGGAAAGCGGCCAGCATCGCCCGCGTGCCCTCCGGCGCGCGCAGGATGCGCACGACGATCTCGGTCGCGATGCCGAGCTGGCCCTCGCTGCCGATGACCAGGCCGAGCCAGTCATAGCCGCCATTGTCGAGATGGGTGCCGCCCAGTTGCACGATATCGCCGTCGATCGTCACCAGGGTCACGCCGAGTACGTTGTTCGCGGTCACCCCGTATTTCAGGCAATGCGCACCGCCCGAATTCATCCCGATATTGCCGCCGATCATGCAGGCGAGCTGGCTCGACGGGTCGGGTGCATAGAAAAACCCGTCTGTTTCGACCGCTTTGGTGATGCCGAGATTGGTCACTCCGGCCTGCACCAAGGCATAGCGGTCGGCATAATTGATTTCGAGGATACGGTTCATCCGCATCATGCCGACCACCACGGCGTCGGCAAGCGGCAGCGCGCCGCCGGACAACGAGGTTCCGGCCCCGCGCGGTACCACCCGCACGCCGTTCTGGTGGCAGAAGCGGAGCACCGCGGCAACCTGCTCGGTCGTCTCGGGCAGAACCACGGCGAGCGGCATCTGCCGGTAGGAGGACAGCCCGTCGGTCTCGTAAGGCTTGAGGCGGACAGGATCGGTGATCACCCCGCCTTCCGGCAGAATCGCACACAGCCCGGCGTGTACGACATCACGCCGGTCGAGAACGTCCTGTTTCGGTTTGGGCAGATCAATCAAACCCGGTTCCCCCTCGTAACCTCAAGGGGTATACCATCGCCCCCTCCTCGCACAAGGCGCGAGGGGATAATATTTCGCTTTCGAATGATTAACCCGAAGCGGCCGATTGCCCGGCGAATGGCCGGGCGGGCAGGATCAGCCTTGGCGCGCTTTCATCCGGGGATTTTTCTTGTTGATCACATAAACGCGGCCATGGCGGCGCACGACGCGGCAGTTCTTGTCGCGGGTCTTGGCGGAGCGGAGGGAGTTGCGAATTTTCATGACACGATCTCAGGTTGGCCGTTCGGGTTGCGCGGCTTATGGAAAGCCTGCCCGCATCTGTCAACCTTCCACCGGATTGACGCCGCGCCGGCCGGGCCGCATGGAGTGCCGATCGACAGAGGAATGGCGACTATGGCGGAGCGGGAACGGGTTTCGGTTCAGCGGATCGGCATGATGCTGACCGGGTTCCTGATGCTCACATTGATCGGGGTTTTCGCGACCTATGCCGCGCCGATTCCGGCGATGCGCGGGGTGATCGCCGAAGCCGCGCTGACCCGCGCCGCCGCCTCGAACGACCCGGCGACGATGCGCTCGGCCCTCGGCGCGATCAAGCCCCTGCTCGGCCGGCACGCGCAGCAGATCCTCGCCACGATCGCGCCGGATCGCGCCGGTCTCGGTCAGGCCGCCACCCTGCTTTCGGCCGAAACCGGCCAGGCCAGCCGTCTCGTGTCATACCGGCTGCGCCTGATGGTCATCGTCATCGGCATCCTCGCCGGCTTGTTCGGCGTTGCCCTGCTCGGTATCCGTGACGCCAGACCCGGCCGGACCGTCACCACCGGCCCCAGACCCTGAACGAGGCACCCGCATGAGCCGAATCGCCTATGTCAACGGACGCTACCTGCCCCAGCGCGATGCCTCGGTGAGCATCGAGGATCGCGGCTTTCTGTTCGGCGACGGTATCTACGAGGTCATCGATATCCATGACGGACATTTCATCGATGCCGATCTGCATCTTGCCCGGCTCGCCCGCTCCCTGCGCGAGATGGCGCTCGACCGCCCGATGGGTGATGCCGCCCTGCTTGCCGTGCTGCACGAGGTGGTGCGCCGCAACCGGGTGAGCGAGGGCATCGTCTACATGCAGATCACGCGGGGCGCGGCCCGGCGCGACCATGCCTTTCCGCCGCCCGGCACTGCACCCGCCCTTGTGGTCACCGCGCGTCACGGCAAGGCCTTCCCGCGCGATATCGACACCTGGGGCGTCAGCGCCATCACCGCGGAGGACATCCGCTGGGGCCGCTGCGACATCAAGACGGTCAATCTGCTGCCCAACGTGCTCGCCAAGCAGAAGGCGCGCGAGGCCGGCGCCTACGAGGCGATCCTGATCGACGGGGCGGGCATGGTCACCGAGGGCGCTTCCAGCACGGCCTGGGCGGTGGACGCGAACGGCGTCCTGCGCACGCGCCATCTCGACAACCACATCCTGCCCGGCTGCACCCGCGCGGCCCTGGCGGCGATCCTCGCGGAAAACGCCATCGCGTTCGAGGAACGCGGCCTCACCGAGGCAGAATTCCGCTCGGCTCGGGAAATTTTCGTCACCAGCGCTACCTCCTTCGTCAAGCCGATCGTATCGCTCGACGGTGCCACGATCGGCGACGGCACGCCCGGCCCGGTGGCACGCCGCCTGTTCGCGCTGTTCTCCCGTCATGCCGATGGCGATGGCCGCAATACCGGACCTGCTTGCGCCACGCCCGCGAATGGGATGAAACCCGAGCGATGAACGACCGGACCAACCACTTCCACGCCCAATATCGTCGCGTCCTGCTCAAGGTTTCGGGCGAGGCGCTGATGGGGCGGCGCGAATACGGACTCGATACCGAGACCGTCGACGCCATCGCCAAGGATATCGGCGATGTCGCCGCCCTCGGCGTCCAGGTCTGCCTGGTCATCGGCGGCGGCAACATCTTCCGCGGCGTCTCGGGCGCCGCCGAGGGGATGGATCGTGCCCAGGCCGACTACATGGGAATGCTGGCGACGGTGATGAACGCGCTCGCCATGCAGTCGGCGCTGGAAAAGCGCGATGTGCCGACGCGGGTGCAATCAGCGATTCCGATGTCGGCGGTGTGCGAGCCCTATATCCGCCGCCGCGCCGAACGCCACATGGAAAAGGGCAGGGTGGTGATTTTCGCCGCCGGAACCGGCAACCCGTTCTTCACCACCGATACCGCCGCCGCCCTGCGTGCCACCGAAATGAAGTGCGACGCCCTGCTCAAGGGCACCCAGGTCGATGGCGTCTACTCCGCCGATCCGCGCAAGGTCGCCGACGCCAAGCGCTATCACGAACTGACCTATCTCGACGTTCTCGCGCGCGACCTTTCGGTGATGGACGCCGCTGCCATCAGTATCGCCCGTGAGAACGGCCTGCCGATCGTTGTCTTCAACATCCATGCGCCAGGGGCGTTCGCCGCGGTCATGCGCGGCGAGGGCCAGTTCACCCGTATCGTGGAACAGCGCTGACGGAACATCAGGAGAAACCCATGCCAGCCCCAGCCGAACTGGACGACATCAAGGACGATCTGACCCGGCGTATGGAAAGCGCCATGGACACGCTGAAGCGCGAGTTCGGCGGGCTGCGCACCGGCCGGGCCAATCCCGCCCTGCTCGATCCGGTCAGGGTCGATGCCTACGGCACGGCGATGCCGCTCAACCAGGTCGCCACCGT